>JAFZTO010000135.1 GCA_017618795.1 Clostridia bacterium
CTTCCCAGACCGAAATAAACACCTCATCTGTGACTGAAATTTTTAAAAGGCGGGACGTTTGTCCCGCCTTTTTGTTTGCCTTGGCGACGGGCAATTTCCCGTTCTATGTTGACACGCAGACAAAAATTTGCTATAATATCATATGTAAAGAAACTGTTATCCGGGGTTTTACACATGAAAAAAAAGATCTGTACAAAAATAGCAATACTGTCCGCGTTTGCGTGTCTGCTTTTGTTCCTTTCCGCGGCTCTCTCCTCGTGCATATTTGAAACAGAGCCGGAACGCGTGCCGTTATCCGGATACCGTATTGTATATTCCCCTGACATCACGGCCGTTGCCTCAAACGCGGAGCGGTTTTCGGATATTATATATCAGTTTTGCGGGATAAAACCCGAATTGCTTCTTTATGCTGACGTTACAGAGCTCCCCGAAGACACCTTGCCCGTTGTCATCGACAGGACCGGAATACAGTTTGCCGATGAGTTTATCGATTCTCTCTCCGACACTTCGTACGGCTTCTCATTTACCGAAAACGGCATTGTCATTGCCGGAAAAACCCCGGCTCTTACCTGTCTCGCCCTGCGGCTATTCATCGACGCTGTACTAAAAACCCCGGATCATTTCAGCGGCGGTGAGCTGATCTTCCGTCCCGGTTACACCATGACAAGATCCGCCGACCCCTTCTTTCTCACGCCGGCAGGCATTCTGAATTCCAAGGATGAGGTCGAGGCCTACATCACGTCTTTAAGGCAGATCCCGAAACAGGGCGATTTCACCTCCGGCCAGGGCGCCGCAACGGACGGAGAATACTTCTACTGCATTCTGCGCAACAAAACCACCGACACCGACGTAATTGTAAAATTGTCGGCGCAGAGCGATTTCAGCGACGCGCTCGCAAACATGAAAGTAAGCGGCGAACTAGACGTATCCCACGGCAACGACATGTGCTTCGATACGCGCCGCAATCTGCTTATCATTGACGACATGAACGGATCGCGCCTGACCGTCGTCGATCCGGAAACACTCGAAATCGTCGAGCGGATAACCGTCTCGGGGCTTTCCGGCACCATTTACGGCGTTGCCTACTGCGAGGCGCGCGACTCTTACGTCCTGCGCGCCGGAAACAAAATCTATATTCTTGACAGCCAGTGGCACGTCCTGCGATCCGCCCCGAACAACGAAGATCCCTCGTACGTCGGTCAGGGAATGGACTGCGACGAAAATCTTATCTACATACCTCAGAGCCGCTCCGCCGACAAAGGCACCTCGGACGACATAATCCGCGTTTTTGACTGGGATCTGAACTTTGTCCGCACCGTGCATCTTCCGTCCGATCTTGAATGCGAAACAATTATGAACCACGGCGGTCATTACTATATGTATTTCACCAAAAAAGGCGGGCGTATCTATGATCTGGGCTTTTCCGGTCTGCTTGACGTGACAGGATTTGACAATCAGGGATAAATAACTCCGGCTGTGTTGCTGACGGCGTTTTGCAACCGCGTTCCGACATAATAACTCAGGAAAACACCTAACGAAGCAAATTTGTAAGACTGTAATAAAAATCCCCCGCCGGACACGGTTGATTCCGGCGGGGGCTTTTATAAAGATGTTTTTCCGGTTTATTCCTTTGGCTCTTCCTTTTTGCCGTCAAGGAACATATAGCAGAGCGCCGCGAGCACGCCGCCTACCAGCGGAGCGACTATGAACACCCACACGTTCTTCAGATAATCGCCGCCGGCAAAGAGAGCCGGGCCGAAAGAGCGGGCAGGGTTGACAGACGTGCCGGTAAAGGCAATGCCGAGAATGTGAACCAGTACAAGAGACAGACCGATGACGAGTCCCGCAACCGCGCCGTTCTGTACCTTTGAGGTGACGCCGAGAATAGTGAACACGAACACGAAGGTCAGAATGATCTCGATTATGAAGGATTTGATGATATTGCCGTCATACAGACCGTTGGACCCGAGTCCCGTTTCCTTGCCGACAAAAGCCATTAGAGCGGCTGCTCCGGCGATGGCTCCGGCGAACTGCGCGACCACGTAGCCGATGAAGTCAAGGAAGGTCATCTTGCCGCTCACAAGCATAGCTATCGAAACGGCCGGATTGATGTGGCATCCGGAAACGTTGCCGACCGAATAGGCCATGGCCACTATCACCAGACCGAATGCGAGCGCCGTGAGGAGATACCCGCCGAGATTGTCGGTGGAGCATTTCGTTACGACAGCGGTTCCGCAGGCAAAGAACACAAGCACGAATGTGCCGATGAACTCCGCCAGATACTTTTTAAAAGCGTTCATTTTTTTCACCGTGTACGGATTTTCCGTACCCTTTCTTTTATATCGGAATTATTATACCACTTTCGCGCTCAAAAATCAACACTTTTTACCGAACTGCACAAAAAAACTTTGTATCCGAGAGCGGAAAGTGTTTCAAAAGCCCCTCTGACGCTCTCCTTCATGCGAGTAAAGATCGCCGAGCCCGAACCGGTCAGGCATATATTGCCCGCCCCGTGCTCCTTCAGAACGCTTATGCGTCCGTCGCCGCTCATAAAATCTTCAAAGCGGTTGAAGAATGGCTTGTCGCCCTTTTCGTACAGCGAAGCTATAAGTCTGCCCGCGTGTCTTTTTTTGTATTCGATTCCGTCCGCGAGACGGTACGCGAGCGGAGTCGAGACCTTCTGCCGTCCCGTCACCACTATAAACCTGTCCGTGTACTCCGGAAGAGGCGTCAGCACCTCGCCTATTCCCGCGCAGTACTGAGTGCCGCCGCGTATAAAGAAAGGCACGTCGGCGCCGAGCATGACCGCCACCTTTTCAAGTGCTTTATCGTCAGCGTCAATACCGTAGAGAACACGCATTGCCTTCAGGGTCGCGGCGGCGTCAGAAGAGCCTCCGCCAAGACCGGCGCCGGTCGGGATGACCTTTTCGAGGCGTATTTCCGCGCCTCGAGTGCCGAACGTCTCCGAAAACAGCTTTGCTGCTCTCACGCACAGGTTGTCAGCCGTTTCAAGCTCCGGGTCGGAGCATCTCAGATTTATTCCGTCGGCTTTTTTCACCGTCAGCGTGTCGAATATTCCGACCGTCTGCATTACCGTCGACAGCGAATGGTATCCGTCGGCTCTTCTGCCTGTTATTTCAAGGAAAAGATTGAGCTTCGCGGGCGTTTTTAACGTAATACCGCTCATTTTATCAGCTTGTAGATAAAGTTTTTCTTTATTTTAACCGCCCTGAAGGTGCAGAGCTCCTGGCAGCAGTAGCATTTTATGCAGTTTTTACCGTTTATTTTCGCAACGCCGTTCTTTTTCTCTATCGTATGCTGCGGGCAGGAGTTTACGCAAACAAAGCAGCCGCGGCACACCTTGGAATCGATAAACGGTTTAGGCTCGAGAAATTTTGGAATATTGCTGAATTTTTTCGAAAGCGTTGCGTCCGCAGGAGCAAACGGCACATCGGGCATGTCGCCGTCAATCACCGGATTTTCCGCCGCAAGGCCTCTTTCGAGAGCTGTTTCGTTCAGAGGCACCGGATCGAGATGAAGAGCTTTTGCAAGAGCAATATCAAGGCAGAACGGGTTTTCGGAACCGATTATCGCGCCGAAAGGCTTCGGCGTTCCCCCCGACGGGCCGTTGCCCTCCATTCCCACCACCGCGTCGCAGACCGAAAAGACCTTTGCCCGGGCGGCTATCGCACAGTCAAGATCGCAGATCATTCCGAGAAACGCGTGCTGATCCTTAAATCTCGCGTGCATTTCGAATTTTGTTATGCCCGGCACCAGTCCGAACAGGTTCTTGCCGGCAGCCGTCATGGTCGCGAGCGAGTGCGTCTTTGCCTTGCAGACGTTGACGATAACGTCCGCCTCCAGCGCCGGCTTTATTATCTTAAGCGATTTTGCATTCACGCCGTCGGGGATGGAGATTTCCTCCGCCTCAAAATCCTCGCAAAGCGGAACGCCGGTGTTCTCGCTGACCTTTTTCATGCCCGTAATATGGCAAATATGCGTAAAGGTCGCCTGATTATAGGGACCGCCGGGCGATTCGGCTATTATCAGAGAGGCCGGAGAGAGTTTTTTCAGATATTCGCATACCGCCTCAACGACCGCGGGGTGGGTAGTTGCCGCCTTTCCCGGCGCATAGGCCAGAAGCAGGTTGGGCTTGATCAGCACCTTTTTCCCCTCTATCGCCTCTCGCACCGCGCCGATTTTCGGCATTATTTCGTTTATCGCGGCGCTGACCTTTTCCGCCGCGTATTCGTCGCATCCTGCAACCGCTACTGGACTGTTCGGATTATACATTTCTTCATTACCTTCAGCTGCAGACTTTTATTCTTCCGTCCTGACAATGGTTCCGTTTCTGAAATAGCCCTCGTATACGCGTCCGGAGACCCACGTATATGTGCCCCAGCCGTTCATAAGGTTGTTTTTGAACTCGCCGACGTATGTGTCCCCGCTCGCCCACTTATAGGTACCCTTGCCGGAGCGGGCGTCATTCACGAAGTCGCCCGTATAAGTGCCGAGGTAGTTCCTCTCCTCGTCAAAGAACACGTAAGTGCCGGTGCCCTGTTTTACGTCGTTCACGTACTGTCCGTCGTAATAGGAGCCGTCGGCCCACTTATAGACTCCGTGTCCGTTTTTCATGTCGTTTTCAAACTCTCCCTCGTACGACGAGCCGTCGGCGGCGCGGGTATATTTGCCGTTTCCGCTC
>JAFZTO010000136.1 GCA_017618795.1 Clostridia bacterium
CGTTCCTGCCTTCAACATATCGCTTATTATCTTAACTGGGACAAATAAATCTTGAAACCACCCCTTTTTCGCCTTTCGCCTATTGGTTGTAGCACGGCGGAAAGCGGAAGTCAACGCGAAAAACTGTCGCTGAAAACTGAAAAGATTAAAAGAGTCGGGCTTGACAAAAGCTCGGCTCTTTTTTTATTTACGCAACACTTTTTCGTCACCGTGGACTTCCGGTAGGGCGAAAAGAAATAAACCGCATTTGGCTTTCCCCCGTGCTACGCCCGGTTTTGCCGAAAGGCGAAAATAACGAATACGGAGGAAAAGAAAATGGAAAACAAAAAACAGGATCTCATGGATGAAAGCACAGTGATCACAAGAGAAAACGTCCAAAGGATCGGAGAAATCCTTGCCCTGATCGTGATCCGGTACGCTTCGTCCCACGGCAATCACAATCTCTATTGGCTCTACAACGGTCTGCTTCGGGATATGAACCGGCGCCCCGACTCCGAAAACCACTACTCGGAGGGATACGATATCGCTTCGACTGCGATCTGCTTCCTTTGCGACCATATCGGGAAGAAGCTCGGAGATCCCGTCGTCAACAAGTACGGTAAAACCATCACCGTCAAACGCGCTTGCTACCGTCACGTTGACCGCTATCTTGGCAAACAGTACACCAATCATTACGACCGGACGGTATGCCTGGACGATAAACTCCCTGCCGAGCCGAGCATCCCCTGTGACACGACGGAAGACGATACTGCTGCCGTTGACGCTCTGATCGAGAAAATGCACATCAAACCCAAAGAACTCGATACTCTGAACGCTTATATGTCCGGTATGAAGTACATGGAGATCACGCGCTTTATGAACGTTAACCACACGACGATCTGGCGCAGAATGCAAAACGTTCGGAAGAAATACATAAAAGCAACGGGTACAGTATGATTAAAAACAACGTTCGCAATGTAAAAATGTGATACTATTCTCCATCAATGATGTAAAAATGTGATATTCGGTATTGATTTCAATTGAAAAATGTGATATACTATTACTGAAATTGAACGGGAGGTGTTCAAAATGGAGCGTCTATCAAGAAAAATCGACTCGTTTCTGACGGAATGGAAAAAAGATAAAAACAGGTTGCCGCTGATTGTGAAAGGGGCAAGACAAATCGGCAAAACCGAAGCGATCCGGCATTTTGCAAGGAAGAACTATCAATCGGTCGTAGAGATCAATTTTGCTCTTCAAAAGCAGTACCGGACTATTTTCGACAACGGGTTTGAGGTCGATACGATCCTTCGGAATATCACCCTTTACAATCCGGAATTCTCTTTTCCGGAAGGAGAGACGCTGATCTTCTTCGACGAACTGCAGGATTGCATTAACTGCGCCACCAGTCTCAAATCCTTCAAGGAAGACGGCAGATTTGACGTGATCTGTTCCGGCTCGCTTATGGGGATCAAGTACAATGAAATCGAGTCCAACAGCGTCGGTTACAAAGAGGATTATGAAATGTTCTCGCTCGATTTCGAGGAGTTTCTTTGGGCGAAGGGATATAAGCCCGACCTGATCGAAGAGTTGTATCAAAAAATGCTGACCGTCACGCCTCTCACCCAAAACGAATACGACGTGATGCTTGAAAACTTCCGCGAGTATATGGTCCTCGGCGGAATGCCCGCGGTGGTCTTTACCTTTATCACGCAGAAGAACTACAGCGGCACTTTGAAGATGCAAAGACAACTTCTTCTCGACTATGAAGAAGACATCACGAAATACGCCGTAGGATTTGATAAAGGGCGCATTCTTGACGTGTACCGCAAGATTCCGGCGTTTCTCGGTAAAGAGAATAAGAAATATCAAATCTCCAAGGTTCGGCAAGGCGCGCGGAACAGAGAGTACGTCGGCACGATCGAATGGCTTTCCAACGCCGGGATCGTGAACGTTTGCTATTGTATGAATACGCCGGAACTTCCCTTGAAGGGTAACTATGATCCGAACAACTACAAGCTTTACTTCGCGGACACGGGGCTTCTTGTCGGGGCGCTTGACGACGAGGCGCAAGAGGATCTGCGGACAAATCGCAACTTCAACACGTACAAAGGCGCGTTATATGAAAACGCAGTCGGAGAAATGCTTGTCAAACAGGGGTATCAACTCTATTTCTTCCGAAACGAACGCGGCACTCTTGAAATGGATTTCTTCGTTCGGGATGCGAACACCCTCGTCCCCGTGGAAGTGAAGGCGAACGACGCTTCAACGCCGTCGATGAACGCTCTGATTACGAAAGAAGAGTATTCCGACGTCAGATACGGGATCAAACTGGCAAATAAGAATCTCGGCTTCAACGGAAGGTTCTATACGATCCCCTATTTTCTCACGTTCCTGCTGAAACGCTTCCTGCGCGAGAAGCAGCAATAAAACACCTCCTTTTAAAACTGATATCCCGACGGGAATTGTCCGATTGCAAGTTAGGCGTGTGCTTGTCTTGATACAAGTCGCGCGCGCTGACGCGCGCGCGAAGACAAGCACACGCCTCGCTTGCCGGATTCGGGTGAAAACGGCAAACAGGTCGAACTGATGGCGCGGAGTTCGCAGCTAGCACGCTTTGCGAACCTCCGCGTTTAACCCACCAAACCAACTCTGTTTTGCACTCGTTCTTTCAACCCTTGCACTCGGTCAACTCGATGAGGCGAATGTGCTTGGTCTCTGCGCGGCGCGGTTCAGGCGCGGGCAAAGGCTTCCGTAGTCAAACTATAATACTCAAACAGAAGCGAGGCGCGGAGCGGTGTTCGCCGCTGGGCCGCTTAAGCGAACACCGCTTGGCCCGCTCTCGACGTTTTTCTGTTTTTGAAACGTATTATGACCGTTTTCTTCTACGATCAGTTCCTTTTTCCACTCCCGGTTGCAAGTTAGGCGTATGCTTGTCTTGAACAAGCGCGTGCGCGCGTGAGAGACAATCCTTTTCCCTCAATTGGCGATTAGACGTGTGCTTGTCTTGATACAAGTAAGAGCACCCAAAAGGTCGGGGTGGCAATTAGGCGTATGCTTGTCTTGATACAAGCGCGTGCGCACGTGTGCATGTAAGATCAGCAGGCATTTTCATCTACCCTCCATCCGTATTTCCTGCTAAGTTCAATAAACGTCGTTCTATCTTCACCGGTCATTGACCGGAGTATTTTTTCTATCAGTGCCTTTTCTTTTATGTTCGGTCTGGGATGATTCAAATGGAATGTATCCGACGTTAGATATATGCCTCCGTATCTTCCAGGGTAGGCGACGATCGGGTATGACAGCGTAAGAACAGCGACGTCACGTTCGATCGTGCGCGTACTGACGCCGAACTCGTGAGCGAGGTTTTCCCGCTTATCATGTCGACGCGCAACAATAGCCTCCAGAATGGCTTGCCGCCGTTCTGCTGCCGTCATATCCGATTTTCACCTCCTTTCTTTTTTCTAAGTCCAGTTTACTTTCTATTTAGGACATAACCTGTCCTGAATGGGTTCGCGTTTTCCTCAATTTCAATTCTAATTGTTTAAGGCGACAAAACCTGACGCCTTTTTCAAAACTTTTTTTGACGATTTCATTTTATTTGCCATTTGTGCAGAAACCGTGCACAATTCCCGCCCCGATTCCCATTGTAGCAGCATAACTGGAAAGAACCTTTCCAGTTCAAATAAAGTTCTTCAACTTCTTTCAAGGGCAGTCTAGCGGATAAAGTTGCAAACCATTTGCAACTTTTAAAAATCTTTTTCAGAAATATTTTATCGAAGTATGTCGCAAGATCCCTGCGACATTGAGAAATGTTTTTTTACTTTTTTCTAGACCGGTATTCTATCACGAGGAACTCCTACTTTTTCTGCGAGTTCCTCCAAACTTTTTTAAAAAC
>JAFZTO010000137.1 GCA_017618795.1 Clostridia bacterium
GTCGTTTTATAGCCGAGGTAAACGGCCACGTTGCCTTTGGACCCGATGCCGCCGCCCGCCTTCTGATTGAGGTCAACGGGGTTGCCGTCTTCGCCTTTGAGGACAGTAAAGCCCTCTTTTCCGGCAGCCGAATAATCGCCCATATAAACTTTTATTTCGCTTATGTATTCGGGGATTGAATCCGCAAATACCTGTGCCGGCATAAGTGCCGCGGTGAGGATCGCCAGAACCAATGCAATAATAATTACCGAAAAACGTTTCATAATAATTTTCCTCCGTTAACTAAGTTGTTATATATCCGCTGCCGACGGTCATGTTCTTTTCAACAAAGCCGCCGGTTATTTCACCTGCAGGTTTTACGCTGCCGTCATTGCGCTGAACAAAGAGTTTTATTCTGTTGTCATAAGCATAACGGCAAGTGTCGCTGTCTGATTTGAAAGCGATTGTGCCCTCGTTCAAGTCTGCCGGGAATTTCGGGCTGTTACCTTCGGGCATAACCATGACATATTCCCAGGGCTTGATTGAATCCTGAGTGTTTACCGTGCCGGTAAGCGAAGAGTTATACGGCACCCTGTCATACCGGCCCATCGCAAAGTTGGTGATGTAGCCGCTGAAAACGTTCTGGGGAAGCAGGGTGTTTTCTCCCGTCAATTTGTTGTGGTATGAGGAATACCAGGGAGAAGCATAATACATATAAAGCCTGTGGCCCATACCGGCGGTCAGGTCTTTTCTGCCGACAGGATGATAGAAAATATTATTCCTGACAATACCGTTCTCGTTATATGGTTCGTCATCCGTGATGATAATGTCGTAAACAGCTTCCTGGAGCTGTGACTGCAGTTCCTTTTGCCGGTCCGCCTCGGTCTCTTTGCTGTTGATTGTATCCCAATCGAGGCGTCCGCGGCGGAAACCGATATAGACGCTGTCGCCCTTGACGCCGGTGTTGGCGTCCATGTCAAGATATTCAAGACAGCCGTTTGTCAGCAGATCGCATTGAGCAGCTCGGGCTGTTTTACCCTGCCCGATATAAATTTTGTTGAAGAAATCCGATCTCGGATCACGTTCATATTTCATATGAATGAAATTGGTCTGATCGGGATTTCCGTACGGCGCTTTGGCGTTCCGGTCTCCGCAGACATTTGTTGCATAGCCGCTTATAATAGGTATGTTGTCAATTGTGATTTCTTCAATCGGCTCACCCGGAAAAGCACCCCTGCTGTATGAATAATATAGATAGTACTTTGTTCCATTCATCATAAGAGGCGTTGAAATACCCGCACAGTAATACTTTACACTGTCTATTTCAAGTTCACCGGGAGCTGTGGTATCATCAAGTTTATAAAGAAGCACGCCTGTAATCGGTCTTTGTTTGGTGCCGTCTTCGCTTGATGAAGTCCCTGCGTCGGTGCGGCTGATACCGATATATGCCGCAGGCTTGTTCTGGGGAGGTTCGGTTTTTGCCATTCCGTCTTTCTGACGGTTATACCAGGCGTCGCCTTGACTGTCGGTCGCGATGTTATATATAAGGACCTCATCGGAACAAGCGCCTGCAGCCGACGACATAGCCATTCCTTCTACCATAGCGTCAACAGCTTTCAGCTCGTCATCAGTTGCTTTTGAATTGGTTGCTTTGTACTGGTCTCTTGAGTAAGCACCGATTGAAAGTGATGAAATGTATCTGCGCTTAGCGTATTTCACTCCGCTGATATAGATATAGAAGTTTCCGCCTTTTGCTCTGAATTTGCCGTCATAATAATAATCCGGTGTACTGAGATTAAACGGCTTTGTGCTGCGCGGATTCTTCATATCGGTTACACCGTGAAAAACTCCGGCAGGAGTATTGCCCGCTAATGTTTTTTCACCGGAAAGCGTAACGGAAAGCTTACCGCCTTCTCCGTCCGCTTCATAGGCTTTGGTGCTGAACACGACATCGTCGAGAGTCAGGGGTTTCTGTCCTTCCTGATATCCTGTAACATAAAGCCCCGTAGGCAGGAACTGGATTTTATTATAGCCGCACTTTATTCCTTCGGGCATTGTCTGAGTGTAGCCGTCATCATAAATGCATTTTTCAAAATTATATATGCCGAGTCCCGAGCCGAAAGCGTTTACATAGTTGTTTGTAGGTCTGATAAACCTTGCATTGCCGAGTCCGAAGCTCTGCTGATACAGGCAGGTTGCAGAAACATAATTCTGAGTAGCACCGCTGTCGTTAACCTTTGTCGCGGTATAATTCAGCGAGGTGGAATAGTTATCACCCTGATAAGCTTCAATATTATACAGTGCTCTCTTGGGTGAATATGACCAATTATAGCAAAGATATGATTGCATATTGTTCCAGCAAACGTATTTAGCAACAGAAAGCGACTCTAAAAGATTTGTGCCGCAAATACCCGTGCGGTACTCTTTTGCAACATAATTATCTCTGAACTTTTCACAGTATTCTTCGTCATCGCTGTGAGTCCACGAATTATCGAAAGTGTCGTACCCTCCGATAAAAAAGAGTCCCGAAAGGTATTTCGTTCCCGAGGTATACATAATATCGGATTCGGTATACAGATTTACATATCTGTGATTGTTTAGAACCTCGGATTCATCATCTTCACCCTTGTAGCCCGAAACGGTTGTGATAACCTTGTTATCAAGCCACGCAATCGCAGTCGGGTCGGCGTAATCGTCATTTATCAAAGCCGTATTGAAATCATAGGGCATGCCGCTGAATACGCTGACAGGCTCCCAGCCGTTCTTGATTTCAGAAGCGGATGTAACCGCGTGAAGGCCGTCCGCGAGAATCGGTTCGCCGGCATTTTTATCGGTTGTGAAATAGAGGCAGTCAGCCTGCGGCTTGGTCTTCTCATCACCGTAGGTTGTGGATATGCCGAGTATATCAATACGCTTATATTTTATATCGCCGAGCATTACATCATCCGACTGCTGCGATACTCCGATATAAGGAGCAACGCGCAGATCCGTAATCGCTTTGCTGCGGTCCGTAGTCATTGTGTAGCCGATAAAAGTAGTCTGAGTGCAATCGGGGGAAAGGTTGCTGTCGAAAATATAATATTTGCCCGAATGCTTTGTTATCTTCGCCTTGGCTTCTGCAGTATCTTTGCCTGTGCAGACAATCACATCGGCAAGATAATTTCTCTCCTGCTGTCCGGGTGTCTGTTCCTGCTGACCGCCGGAAGGCTGCGAATCCTGCTGTGAGGGATTTTCCTCTTCGGGTGAACTTTCGGTACGGTAATAGATATAGCAGCCGTTAACGCTGTTCTTTTTGCAGTAAGCATTACAGTCGGCGGCGGTTCTTTCACCGAAAAATCTGACACATTCATATCCGCTTGGTGGTGTGGCCGCACCCGTAATGCATTTGAAAATGCTGCCGCTGTCATCTGCGCAAAGAGGCTCGCCGGCTCTTATATCCCTTGTGTAGGCAAGCAGACACCAATATATCTGAGAGCCGCAGTTGATATCAGAAACCGCACCCGAATCATTACGGACACTCTTATATCTTATATCAAGTATTTCATTTTTCTTTTCCTGCGCGTCAAAAATGAAATCGGGTTTTTCGGACTGCTTGTCAATATGGACTTTATCGCCCATAACATATTCCTTGATCATTATGGTAACGGTTGCCGTTATTGTCGCAAGCATAACAATAATGCCGATATACGGCAGACAGGCATTGAGAAAACTGACAACCGCAAGAAGCCAGATGCACATTGTGTTAAGCGCCGCCATTGCAATACAGGTTGCGACCATCATCTTTGTTACGACTACCGCAAGAGTCAGCACGGCCGTCAATACCGGTAATGCGACAAACATAATGCCCATTACAAGATTGACAACCCTCTCGATTTCCTCAATGAAATCTTTTTTCTTTTCCCAGTTTGATTTTCTGCCCAAGGCGTTTTCGGCAGTTGATTTGCGGACAGCGTCCGAGGTAAAAGCCAGAACGCTGTTTTCTATTTCACCGTCGCAGTTTTCCCAGATATCAAACGCTTCTTCATCAGTCAGGTCTTTTATCTTTTTTTCCGCAGTATCCAGTGCTTCATCCAGATCTTCGTTATGCCTGTTTTCCGCAAGGTTAATAACGGCAGAAATAAATCCGCCGGAGCTTGCCATTGACGCCTGGCATTTGCCCATAGCCTCTACCACGGGATAAAGCTGCATCAGGTCAATGTTATCCGAATTGATTTTGCCGAGCGAAACAAACCAGTCGCCGAGTTTTGTGCCGTTTGAAAACTCATATTCGTTGAGCATATCGAACGCTGCAAGATAGAGGAAATCTGAATCTTCACGTTCCACTTCATCCATTTTATCGGCGGCTTCTTCCATAGTTTCGCCGTCCGGAATTTCGTTATTCTCACTCTGACGGGCAACGGCATTCTCGTAATAAACGGTGAAGTCCTGTATGGTCCTGAATAATTCTCTCGCAGAGTCGTTAAACTGTTTATGCAAATTATTGAGATCGTCAGTAGATAAATTATTGTTTTCGATTTTATCCCACAATTCACTTTTAACCGTGAAATCAGCCCAGTTTGTCGTAACACGTATTCCCTGCTCGTCAAGGTCATTCTGCCAGGGTGCAATACCGTTGCAAAGGAAACCGTGAACTGCATTCAGCGTGCCTGTGCTGGACTTCATTATCATTTTTGTGAAGAATTTTACATCTGTTTTGCCCGCGATAATATAATCGCCGAGTTTCATTCTGTTTTCATCGCCGACACAGAAGAGGTTTAGTCCGTCATAAGCGTCCTTTGCTTTCGGGCTGCCGGCTTTATAATTTGCCGCAAACAGCACGGCGGCGTCATACATGGTCTGCGCGGTTCCGGCCTTCTGCGCAGCGATATAATTCATCATATCGTTGTAATTATAGATAGTGTAGCCGGTGTCCATAGCCATCATACGGATATCGGTAATAGCCATATCTTTGTTGGTAGTAGTCTTATAACCGAGCCAGGCATTCTCATCGGTGCCTGTTCCCTGATTCAGATTAATACCGCTGTATACATAGCCGTTATCCGAAAACCATTTTTTTGCTCTTTCAAGGGAACCGTCTTCATCTTCACATTCGTAGATTTTAACATCCTCAACATAGGTTTTAGGCTCTGCCGCGCGTGCAATTATCTGTGTGATACCGATTAATCCGACACACAGTGCCAAAAGGATGCACAGAACGGAAAAGATGAGTTTTCCTGAACTATTCTTCGTCATCATTATTATCGGTATCTCCTTTCTTCTTCTTTTTGAATATTACTGCGCATACTGCTCCGAGAACTGCAACGCCGGATATCGCTGCAACAGCGATTACAGAACCGTTATTGAAAACCGAGGCTGTTACCAGCTCAGCCTCTACCGTTTTTTCACCCTCAAACGAAAGCGTTCCGACATCGGGATGGAAATAACGCAACTGATAACTGTTAGCATTTATCAGCGTTTTAACCTTACCGCTGTCCAATACGCTGAAATAAACATCAGAACCCTCATACAAGCCTGCGCAGTAGATGTAGTTATGAGTTGCGCCGTAATTTTCAAGTACAATGTTACTGCGGTTTGCTTCACCCGATTTGTTATTTCTTATTACCATCAGACCCTGAACGCTGATGTCATAGCCGTAGCGCCCGGAGTTGTGCGATACATAAATTGCACCCTTGTCATCAGCGGTATTGCCCGTAATTGTATCAGTAACAAAAACCACATCGTTCCTGTCAACAAACAC
>JAFZTO010000138.1 GCA_017618795.1 Clostridia bacterium
GCACCAGAACGCAACGTGGCAGAGCACCGGCTCGTTTCTGCGTGCGACTATGATTGCGGTGTAGCATCCGATTATAAGCAGCTTGTCGGCTACGGGATCAAGAAATTTGCCGAGATTTGTGATAAGGTTGTATTTCCTTGCTATTTTCCCGTCAATCATATCGGTCATCGAGGATACGCTGAAGAACACAAGAGCCACTATCGGCGTCCATATATCCCCGAAAACAGGGTAGCATATAAAAAACATGCAGAAGGGTACAAGAATAATGCGTGAAAGGGTCAGTTTGTTCGGCAGATTCATAAATTCAACCATTCCTTCCGGGTTAAAAACTTGTCACATAGGAATATTATATCATCTTTTTTTTCGGTTGTCAATCTTTTTGTTGTTTTAACGCCTCGGGAAAGTAAAAAAACCGGAAAACAATTGAAATTCTGGACAAAAAATGATATAATATATATAGTTGTTTGCATGAGTTACGGAGGATACAATGGACAGCAGATATTTCGGGGAGCTTTCGGTAATCGGAATGCCGGGATGCGACGGCTTTATAAAGCAGGTTAACAGTTATCTTGAGGACTGGCGCGGGAGCCGCACCGGCGACACCTTCATAGCCAAGCCGGAGTGCAAACGTTTCGGCAACGGTGAGGGAAAGGCGGTGCTCAACGAATCGTACCGCGGGCACGACGTCTACATCATCACGGATCTGTACAACTACGGCGTAAAATACAAAATGTACGGACACGATTATCCCATGAGTCCGGATGATCATTTCGCAGACCTCAAGCGCGTTATTTGCGCTATCGGAGGCAAGGCCAGACGGATAACCGTGATAATGCCTATGCTCTACGAGAGCCGGCAGGACAAGCGGCACGTGCGCGAATCGCTTGACTGCGCAGTCGCTCTTCAGGAACTTCAGAAAATGGGCGTAAGCAACATAGTGACCTTCGACTGCCACAACATTGGCGTCCAGAACGCCATACCGCTTATCGGTTTTGACAACATTCAGCCGACGTATCAGATGATAAAGGCGCTTATCAAAACGGTGCCTGACATACAGCTTGACAAAGACCATCTGATGATTATCTCGCCCGACGAGGGTGGAATGACCAGGTCCATGTACTATTCCTCCATGCTGTCAATAGATCTCGGCATGTTTTACAAACGCCGCGACTATACACAGGTTATTAACGGCAAGAATCCGATTGTCGCCCACGAGTATCTCGGCAGATCCGTAAGGGGCAAGGACGTTATTGTCGTCGACGATATTATTTCATCCGGTCAGTCTGTTCTCGACGTTGCCGCCTCGCTCAAGGAGCGCGGCGCCAAACGCATTTTCGCCTTTGCGACATTCGGACTTTTCTGCGAGGGACTGGACGCTGTCGACAAGGCGTACAACGATGGACTGTTCACAAGGATTTATACGACCAACCTCATTTACCAGCCGGAAGAACTTCTGAACCGCGAGTGGTACAGATCGGTCAACCTGACCAAATACGTGGCGCTCATCATCGATACGCTCAACCGAGACGAGACAATCAGTCACCTGCTGAAGCCCGCCGAGAGAATAAAGGCTCTGCTTGAGAAGGTCAGGATGACGGACGGGGTTCAGAATGACTGAGAAAATCAGCCTCTACGGCATTTTTGCGGAAATGACAATATCCGATCTTCAGGACTGCCTGGCTGCCTCCGAGACACGCGAGGAGGCGGTGTTCTACCGCAAACTCATCAATATGAAGCTGCAGATCAACCAGGAAAAAATAGTGGGAGAGGCTTTGCTTTGAAACCGACGTTTACAGTTATTGCCGGCATCAACGGTGCCGGCAAAACTTCGCTTTACAGAGTTCTGAACGGATGTATAGACTTTGGAGTTCGCATCAATACTGATGAGATCGCGCTAGAACTCTGCCCGGAAAATCCGTCGTCCTCCGACGTGCAGGTCAGGGCAGGGAAGCTTGCCGTGCGCAAAATACGGGACTGCATCGCGGAACAGAAGTCCTTCCATATTGAGACGACGCTGCCGGGCAACGCCATTCTCAAGTATATGGTAAAGGCTTCGGAGCACGGGTTTTACGTTATACTGCTGTTCGTGGGCATCGATGATATAAACGTCGCGCTCGACCGTGTCCACAGGCGCAAGGCAAACGGAGGTCACGGTATAGCAGACGACTACATTATCAAACGTTTCGGTTCTATCAACGACAATCTGAAAAAGATTCTGCCCGTCAGCGATGAAGCGTATATTTACGACAATACGGTAAAACTCAGGCAGATAGCCGTGATAAAGAACGGCAAGGTAGTCGACTGCGACGCGCACCAGCCGTACTGGTTTATGAGACTGATAGACAATCAGACGGACACGAATGTTTAAACCGGCGAAATATTTTATCTTCGATCTTGACGGTACGCTCGCGTACACCATCAGCGATCTGACAGACGCCATGAATTATATGCTGTCGAGCCTCGGGTTTCCGGAAATCGACGAGGACAGAGCGCTCAAAGGCATAAATAATGGATCACGCAAATTCGTTCAGAGATGTCTGCCTCCGGATCTTTCGAACGATGAAAAGCTCGTAGACAGGGCTTTTGAGATTTACAGTTCTTACTATTCCGGCCACTGCACGGTAAAGACGTTTCTTTATCCCGGCGTTGCTGATGGTATCGGGTATCTGAAAAGAAGCGGAGCGTGTCTTGCGGTTTTTTCCAACAAGGACGACAGGCAGACCAACGAGATAACCGGTTCGCTTTTCCCGCAGGGAACGTTTGACGTCGTGCTCGGTTATACGGGTCGGTTCCCGCACAAGCCAGACCCCGCCGGAGCGCTTTTTATTGCGGAGAGCCTCGGCGCGCCCGCGCCGGCCTGCGTTACTGTAGTCGGCGATTCGGACATGGACATGCTTCTTGCCCGCAACGCGGGGATGCAACCCGTCGGGGTCGGCTGGGGCTACCGTCCCGCGTCTTTGCTGAGATCCCTCGGTGCAGAACTGATTATCAGAAATGAAGAGGATTATAAATTATTGATATAGTTTCTGAACCCATTTAAGCAAATAATTTTAAAACCCGTCAAAAGTTTACATGACGGGTTTTTATCTTATAAACGGAACTATCAAAGCGCTTCGGTTATCTTTGCGATGCTTTCTGTGTCGTCGGTCGAATAGACGCTGTGCTTTGAGGTAGGGACGAAAAATGAGTTCGATTCAGTGGGCCTTACGAAAACAATATATTCTCCGCCGATTGTTACGGCGTCCTCTTTCAGTACGATATCGATTTCTTTTCGGTTTTCCTGGCCTTTCAGTGAGTCGATAATCTCACAGGTGAAAAACGCTCCGACGGGGACTTTGTGTGTTTTTTCCTTTACCTTTATTTTGAAAATGAACTGAGAGTTTTCGGCTATTACGTTGATATCGTCAGAACGAATA
>JAFZTO010000139.1 GCA_017618795.1 Clostridia bacterium
GCTCGTCCATGTACCAGACCGTGCCGCCCCAGCGTTTGTCCGTCCGCCGGAAGATGTTGCCGTTGGTCAGCAGCTTTTTTTGTATCCCGCGGACTAGCTATTGACTTATAACAGCGAATATGATAAAGTCCCAGACATTAAGTGGAAGGTGGTGCTGATTGTGTCTTTCTTCTTTGGTGAAGTTACCACAAACGGTGTGCCTATGTCTATGCAGTCTGAAAAGATGGAACATAGGCTTATACCACTATTCAGAAGGACGTAGAGAAGGATTTCGTTTTAATGAAAGTATGGTATAGGCGGGTTAAGCCTATACCATATTTATTTTAGAAAGGGGATATTGGTATGATACGTTTACTCATTCCGGACACGGAGATGGAAATGCAGGCGATGGAGTTCAAACGACAGTTTTACGAAAACGGTGAACATACTATTTGTGGAAGCTATATAATAAACACAACGCTATACGGGAGGTGATATCATGCACAATGTCTATTGTTCGACCGGGGCGCTTATCGGACGTCCGAACGGTCGGGATTATAAACTGCTTGCCGATTGCGCCAAAAGGATAGAATGCGACGGTTTTGAGTTTTTGATGTATGAGGATTGGTACGGCATATACGAATCCGTCGCCGAATACATTACAAAAAGTAATATACACACTCCCGTTTTTCACATCGAAAAACAGGTCGGTGAACTGATAAGCCGAAATCATCCGGGCGATACCGAACGCGCAATCGATCTGTTTGCAATCAACTGTAAAATGGCGGAACTGATCGGTTCAAAGCTGTTGGTGCTGCACCTCTGGGGCGGCATCGATTCGGATAAAACGATAGAACATAATATCAAAACCTATAAGAACTTGCGCGATATAGCCGAAAAGCATTCGCTCACGCTCACAGTCGAAAACGTAGTGTGCAATTTTGCCGAACCGTTAACGCATTTGCTTCGACTCGCCGAGGTTTATCCGGATATAAAATTCACTTTCGACACAAAAATGGCTCAGTTCCACCGCCAGTTAGAGCGCATTTACGAATTGCCGACCGAATGGACATCTGCGCATATCGCGCATATGCATATCAACGATTACGGCGGCGGGTATATGGATTGGGCAAACCTTAAAACGCTCCATCCGGGAGAAGGGAATGTAGATTTCCCCCGCTTTTTTGAATATGTACGAAAAATCTATAAAGGCGATCTCACGATAGAATCCACTTCATTTGACAAAACCGGAATAATCCATTTTGACAAGATGAACGCGGATATCCGTTTCGTTAAGGAATGTTTGAAATGAAAACGATAATATTCGATATGTACGGAGTTATCATCAAAGAGGCAAAAGGTAATTTCATCCCTTACGTTTATGAACGTCTGCCCGACACCGACAAGCCGCAGTTGAAACAATGGTTCACGCAAGCAGGCAGCGGTTTGCTGACCTCAAACGAGTTTTTGACCTTGCTCGGATTTGACGACCCGGAATACCATATGAAAAACTATATTGTAAATTATTTGACCATGGACGGCGGTTTTTATACTTTTGCCGACGAGTTCTGCGGCAAATATGATTTTGCGCTGCTTTCGAACGACGTTTCAGCATGGAGCGAATATACCTGTGAGCATTACGGACTTAACAAATATTTATCTCACAAAATCGTTAGCGCGGACGTAGGGCTGCGTAAGCCAGACCCCGCGATCTACACTCTCGCTCTGGAAAGGATCAGCGCCGATCCCGCGGACTGTGTTTTTGTCGACAACAAGGCGGAAAACGTGCGTGTTGCGGAACATCTTGGCATCAAAGGCGTCATCTTCGGTAACGAAGAATCCGATTCTAACCTGTTACGAGCACGCGATTTCGCCGAACTGGCTGAATTGATGAAATAGACAGGGGGACGGTTCTCTGGCTTGCTGAGAGCTGCGGGTAGCCATAGCCCGGTGCCTGTGTTCCGGCACTCCCGTACTCCTGGCGGACGAACATACGGGAAACCTGGACGGGGAAAACACCCGCATCGTCATGGACATTAAGGGGAAGACCAGAACGAGAGTCCAGGAGGATACCGTCCTGGTCAACTTCCCCCTGTTCTGCCCCAAGTGCAAGGCCGTGACCAGAGTGATCTACGTCAGAGAGAACATGGTTTTGTGCGAGGAGCTGTAGGCTACTTCCCGCCCTTGCTCTTCCGGTCAATCCAGGCAACGAGCTTGTCCCTGGGAATGAGGATCCTGGAGCCGACTTTCAATGTCGGGAAGCCCTTCTCCTTCACCAGCTCGTAGGCCCCGGAGCGGCTGATGCCCAGCACCCCCGCCAGCTCCGGGACCGAGAGCAGGAGGGGCAGCTCCGCAAAGTCGCGGCATTCGGTTTTCTTCATTCACATATCCTTTCCGCCTCCCGGCCGGGAGGCTTTTTTTATTCAGTTCATGTAGTTTGGGTGTGGGAGGTAAACCAGGTACCGAGGCTTGTTCCGTTTTCTCCTGCGACACAGCAGAAAACCGCACAACACCGCCGTTTCAGGCAAGTACAACCACC
>JAFZTO010000140.1 GCA_017618795.1 Clostridia bacterium
GAAGCCTGCGGCATAAGCCATGAAAAGCTGGAGGAAGTCCTTTCCCTGCCGTTTTTCTCATACGAAGGGCGCGGGATAAGACTTGTGCGGTTTTCGGATTCATGTCAGCTCTGCTCCAACGAACTGTACGAAAAAATCGTAAAATCCGCCCTCGGGATGAGGATAAACGGCGCGCTCTCTGCGTCTGCGATGGAAACCCTTGCCATAATAGCATATAATCAGCCGACTACCAAAGCGTTCATCGAACAGGTGCGCGGAGTGGACTGCTCATACGCTCTGACGACACTTACCGAAAAAGAGCTTATCGAGGTCAGCGGCCGCCTCGACGTGCCGGGCAGACCGAATCTTTACTCAACAACCGCGACGTTTCTCCGATGCTTCGGTCTCGCCTCGATCTCGGAACTGCCGAAGAACGAGGTGCTTGAAACCATCAGCGGAGAATCTGAAAACGAAAACACCGCCGGGGAGCAGAAAACCGGAAGCGACGGCTGAAAAAGTTTAAATCGGGAGAATGGAGGAAACATGATTGCACTATATATAATCTCCGGCATTATGCTTCTTTTTTTCCTGATTGCAATAACCTGCGTCGGATTCAGAGTCAGGATATCGGAAGACTCCGCCTTTTCGCTCTGCGTCGGTCCCGTGAGGATACGGCTTGCACCAAAGAGAAAAAAGCCTCTGTCCGTCAGGGACTTTGAAATTAAAAAATTCCGGAAAAGAAGAATAAAGGAAGAAAATAAATACCGCCGTTCCCTGCTGAAAAAACAGAAAAAAAAGCGTGAGAAACCTCCGGAAGAAAAAAAGGAAGAGACGAAGAAAAGCAAAAGAACGCCTGCGGAAACGTTCGAGTTCGTCTCCGGCATTCTGAATTACGTGGTGAAAGACACCGTACTGAAATTCGGACGTTACCTGCGCATAAAAATAAAATCGCTGCGCGTCGCCGTCGCTACCGAAGACGCCGCAAAAACGGCGGTCCTGTTCGGCGCTTCGTCTCAGCTGCTTTCGGAATTTTTCCGGATTGCCGGGGAAACACGCCAGGTGAAAATACGCGGTCCGGTCGGCGTTTCATACGACTTCACACGGCAAAATCCGTCGTACGACATTGACTTTGCAATGCGTTTGCGTGTTTACCAGATCGTTTCAATCGGAATAACCGCCCTGCGCGGATACTTAAAAATAAAAAAAACCGCTTCCTGATATGGAATGGAGAGAAAAAATGGCAGAAGATTCAATTAAGAAAATGATTATCGCGGCACTCGACGGAGCGGACAGCATCGCCGACGCCAAAAGCGTGATCGGCGACCCGATCCAGACTCCGTCCGGCACGACCATCATTCCCGTGTCCAGGGTTTCAATCGGCATCGCGTCGGGAGGGCTGGACTACCACCCGAAAAGCAAGCAGAAGAACAAGGATTCCGACCAGAAGGTACCGTCCAAAAACGCCCAGCCCTGCTTCGGCGGAGGCGGCGGGACAGGCATCACTCTGACGCCTGTGGGATTTCTTATAATTTATCAGGACGGGCGGGTCGAAATGCTCGACATCGTGAATCCCGCAGCCGTTCCGGCTCCCGTGGGAGTGATTGACTCGATAACCAATCTCGCCGACAAGGCCCCGGACATCATAACCAGAATAAAGTCCGCGCTGTCAAAGGACAAAAAGCCTGAAAGCGGGATGGACGACAAAACCATCGAAGAAATTCTGAAAGATGATGAGTGATCCCTCCGGAGTCAGGCTTCAGAAATACGTCGCAGACTGCGGGCTCATGTCCAGGCGCGCGGCGGAGGAGAAAATACTTGACGGAAGCATTCGCGTAAACGGCGAACAGGTGGAGGTCGGCAGAAAGATAGACCCCGGAACGGACGAGGTCACTTACCTCGGGAAACCGGTGTCGGAGCCGAAGTTCCGCAAATATTACTACATCATGTTAAACAAGCCGAGAGGCTACGTCACCACCATGAAGGACGAGCAGGGACGCAAATGCGTCGCTGAGCTTGTGTCGGACGTCGGGGCGCGCGTCTTTCCGTGCGGAAGACTTGACATAGATTCCGAGGGCCTCCTCACTATGACGAACGACGGCATGCTGGCAAACAGGCTGACCCACCCCTCCCATCACATACCCAAGTATTACACTGTAAGCGTCAGAGGAAAAATAGCGGAACGGCAGCTGAAGAAACTTAACTCTGCAATGGAAATCGACGGGACGCCGATCCGTCCGGCGGAGGTCGAAATTCTTTCAATGACCGACGACTCGACGTCGCTCGGCTTCACTCTTTACGAGGGAAAAAACAGGCAGATACGCAAAATGTGCGAAAAAGTCGGCATAACCGTCACGCGGCTGAAGAGAGTGGCCGTCGGTCAGATAGAACTCGGCACGCTGAAGAGCGGCAAATGGCGCCATCTTACGCGCGCGCAGGTCGATTATCTCCGCAATTACAAATAAAAATGAAAGTCAAAAACGCAAAAATTCATTTTTTTGCGTTTTTATATTGACTTTAGAGGTAAAAAAGAGTATAATATTACCGCAACTTGCAAAACGCGGAGGATTATCATGGAAATCAAGAACGAATATCTTAATAGAATTTACGAAAAAACGGTAAAGACCAACCCTGCGCAGCCCGAATTTCATCAGGCGGTGCTGGAGGTTCTTTCATCCCTTCAGCCGGTGATCGACAGGCATCCGGAATACGAAAAAGTTGACCTTATCGGAAGAATAGTGGAGCCCGAGAGAATGTTCACCTTCCGTGTCGTATGGCAGGACGACAACGGCAACTGGCAGACGAACCGCGGCTGGAGATGCCAGTTCAACGGAGCCATAGGTCCGTACAAGGGCGGACTGCGCTTCCAGAAAAACGTGTATGACGGAATAATCAAGTTCCTCGGTTTCGAACAGGTCTTCAAGAACAGCCTTACCGGAATGCCGATAGGCGGCGCGAAGGGCGGCTCGGACTTTGACCCGGCCGGCAAATCGGACGCAGAGATCATGCGTTTCTGCCAGAGCTTTATGACTGCGCTGTACCGTTACATCGGCCCGGACATCGACGTTCCTGCCGGTGACATGGGCGTCGGCGGCCGCGAGATCGGCTTCCTGTACGGCCAGTACCGCAGACTGAAGGGAGTCTTCGAGAACGGCGTGCTGACAGGCAAGGGACTTTCCTACGGCGGGTCGCTCATTCGCCCCGAAGCAACCGGATACGGAGCCATGTACTATCTCTGCAGAGTGCTTGAGCACGAGGGAGACACGATCGAAGGCAAGAACATCGCCGTATCAGGCTACGGCAACGTCGCCTGGGGAATCATGAAAAAGGCCGCGCAGCTCGGTGCCAAAGTTAAATATATGTCGGCGCGCGACGGCTACATATACGATCCCGAGGGCATAAACACCGAGGAAAAGCTGAACTTTCTGCTTGAGATGCGCGAGAAACACATGCATTCAAAACCATACGCTGAGAAATTCGGCGCGCAGTTCGTCGAGGGGCAGAAGCCGTGGGGGCAGCCCGGAGTCGACATAGCCATACCCGCCGCCACTCAGAACGACGTCGGAATCGAAGAGGCAAAGAAGATCGTCGCCTCCGGCGTGAAATACTATATGGAAGCGGCAAATATGCCCACCACCAACGAAGCGCTTGAATATCTGCGCGCGCAGAAGGGCATTATAGTCGGGCCGGCCAAAGCTGTCAACGCAGGCGGCGTGGGTGTTTCAGCCCTTGAAATGTGCCAGAACTCCGAGAGGCTTACGTGGACCGCCGAGGAAGTGGACGCCAAGCTTAAAGCCATGATGGAGAACATTCACGATTCATCCGCAAAAGCGGCCGAGAAATACGGCCTCGGATACGACCTTGTCGCAGGAGCCAACATCGCAGGCTTCGAAAAGGTTGCCGACGCCATGCTCGCGCAGGGCGCGTTCTGATTTTTCAACATAAAAAAACGGGTTGAGTGATCAGCCCGTTTTTATGTTGTTGACCATCGTTAACTTCTAATATTTCCACTGTCATTTCAAAAAAAAAAATCAAGGAGACTTCTTTTTTTTCCAAAAAAATATTGACAAATCGTTTTTTTTTTTGGTATAATGGGTTGGCAGAAAAAATAGCCTGTTAAGTTCAGTTATTAAGTTCAGTTATTAAGTTCAAGAAAATATCGTACATATAAAAGCTATGATCAAACCGAAAAGAATGCCGCCTGAAATATCCGTACCGGATGATATTATCAGGTTTTCAAGGAAAAAGAAAAAAATCAGAATAATCGTTTTCTGCCTGATTATGGTTGCAA
>JAFZTO010000141.1 GCA_017618795.1 Clostridia bacterium
AGCCAGCTGCCGTCCGTCACAATCTTGTCCTTCGTTCCGTCGGCGTAAACGATCTGCAGCGACACGAGCAGTCCCGCATATCCAAGGCTCGAGTTCTTGACCCTCGCCGCGATCACGTTCGTCCCCTTTTTCAGAACGCCTGTGACGTCCTCAGTAAGGCCGCTCTTCCACGTGTCGGTAGCCTCTTCGACGTTGAACACCTGCCGCCCGTTTATATACAGTTCGCCGCAGTCGTCGGCCGTGAACGCAATGTATGCGCTCGCGATTTCTTTACTGATCTCGATCTTTTTCCGGAAATACTCCGTCTTCGCGGGAACCGTGCTCTGCGAGTCGCCGTTCATGAGCCAGATCCAATTGGCGCCCGATATCGAAACTCCGCCGCCCGGTACCGTAATCCATTCCGCGCCGTCAAACCCGGTCTGCGTAAGCGCGGTCTCAAACCACGCCACCGGCGACGTGTAGGTCTCCCCCGATTCACATGTTACGGAAACGTTCCAGTAATACCTGGTCGCCTCCTTGAGGGTATTCTCGCCGCCTCCGTATTTCACGCCTACGTTTTCAGCCGACGCAACCGTTCCCGAATCCCAGACCGCGTCGTCCTCGAGCAGCTTGCTTTCACTCAGGGCCACTTTCAGCCTGTAGGATTTCTGGACGATTCCGCGCTTTTCGGTGTTGAACGCCCACGAAAACATCGGGGTTTCCTCCACGCACGAAGGATTTTGCTCATAGTTTACCCGGAGTCCGCAGATCTCGCTGTCAGGTTCCTCGATCGGTGCCTTTGTGGGCGACGGTCTCTGGGTATTGTCAGGGTCAGGCCCGTTCGGATTGCACCCCGCCATAAAGCCGGCTGCCATCAAAATGGCAATAATCGTTGCGACAATTCTTTTCATCAGTTCCTCCTTAGTGTACCGGTGGATTGGTTCGATTGTTATTTGCAGGCGAATTTTCCGCATGGCCGCTTTTAAATCTTCTCTATTCTGATTCCCGCCGCGCCGTATTTTTTCTCGTTTTCACGAGTATAGTATACGTACATATCTTCGGGAGAGGCGGTATTTTTATTTTCTCCGCCGTAGCCCAGCTCCGCGTGGTCAAAATACCCGTAAAGCTTTTCGAACGACGGAAAAACACATATCTCTTTTACACGGACAAACAGCGTTCTGCCGTCCTCGATATTCGTGAACCGGATAATGTCGCTGGGCATCACGCTGCGCCTTTTTTCGTCGTAAAGCCTCATTTCAACCGTCTTTTCCCCGGAATCGATCAGCTTGAAAGGCTCCGGTGCAAGTTTCATGGAATGTATCGTGACCGTTCTAGCCACGGCTGAATCCGCTGTTTTTTCATTTAATACGTCCACGGCAAAACCTCCGAAATTCTTTTTTATATTATAGCCCTTTTGCGGGCTTCTTGCAATCACTCCCGGCCGCTCTTCGCCCCGGTTCCGTCCCAGGCGTTTTGGAATACCGGCAGCACGCAAAAACACTATTTAACGGTCAGGAGCCCTTCTTCCGTTATCTCAAGTTCCGCGACGGCGGGCCGCTCGCTGAAATTCTTCCCGTAAAAGGCAGTCGTGAACAGTCTCCCGTCTTCCGTAAAGAAAAGATTGTTGTGCCCTCCGTAGGTCATCAGAAGCCTTCTCTCGCTGTAAGGCCCGAACAGCCTGTCGGAAACCGCGTAGTAGCTGTCGTAGGTCTGGTACGCCCTGCCGTTTTCGTCGTAGTGGATTCCGTAGGTCGACGAGCACAGGTAGTAAAGCCCGCCCGTTTTCACAAGGAAGCACCCCTCGAATCCAACTTGGTTCCCGCTCGCGCTCTTGAGCCTCCTGACCTCGCCTTTGAATCCCGACATGTCGGCGTTCATCTCCGCGATAAGTCCGTCCGACCAGATTCCGTACACCTTCCCGTTGTCTTCCACGAAGAAAGTCGAGTCGATATAGTCGAAAACAGGCGCGTCCGACGTGCTCACGTAAGGACCGGTCGGAAGTCCCGAAGTGCTTTTCAGAACCGCCCCCGACATCGAACCCCATCCGAGCGAGTAGCAAATATAGTAGGTACCGCGAATGTAATGCAGCTCCGGCGCCCAGATCGGAGACGACCCGTCGGTCAGAATTACTTTCTGCCACGTGGCGTCCCTCTTGAACACCCACACCGCGCCGAGGTCTTCCCAGGCCGTCAGATCCGTTGATTTATATACGTGAATTTCCTTCGTATTGTGCCAGTCGACCGGGTCGTTCGTGCCAGTCATATAGTAAAAACCGTCCGGTCCTCTCATAATATATGGGTCTCTAAGATGAATATCCGCTACAGGCGCAACCTCTTCCGAAGGCATTCCGCCGAACGATGGGTAGTTGACCGACATCTTATACTCGGAGTCGGCCCTGAACGAAAAGTCGGTGTTTTTCCGCAGCGAGTACCCGATGTTGATCTTGTAGAAAACGTTCGCTTCAAACCGGACGTCATCTGTGTACGGTTCCGTATGAAGCTCGTTGTAGGTCACCGAGATCACCGCGTCGTCCGCCCCCTCTACCGTAAGGTGCTGGTTCCCGCTCTCTTCAAACATGAAATACGCGGAATATCTGACGTACCCGGCCGCCGCCGTGTTCGCGTCTTCGGGAATTCCGCAAACGCTTCCGGCAACGCCTTTGTACAGAGGCTCCTGATTGTATTCCGTTTTGTAGAGCGAAATCTCCGCGCCGGCCGAATGTTCAAGATATGCGTCAAGCAGCCCGAGTTCCTCCTCCGAATATCCCGTAATCGCTTTCATTCTTCTGTCCCTCCCGAGCAGATTCTTATTACCGCAACCCGCGAAAACCGCCGCTAAAACCAGCGCCAGTATTGCCGCCAATGCCTTTCTAACAACATTTTCCACGCGCCGCACCTCCGCTCCGTTCTGTATCTCTATTTTACTTTAAAACCGCCCGGAAATCAAAGGAATTGTTGCCCTCCGTATTAGTCTCCACGTAGTCTCAACGTCAGCGCGAGTGTATCCGGTATGACAGGCGTTTTTTCTCGCCGTAATTATTTACAATTCCGGGCTTCTGTGCTAAACTTCCGGTGAAGTAACCAAAGCAAAGGGGCAGTTTATGAAAAAGCAGATCCGGATTACCGATTGGAAGCTCAGCGTCTGTCCGAACACCCGCGTTGTAAGAGAAAACTACGACTTCCGTACACCCTCCGACGTCGAGAACTCAGGCCTCGAGATTATTCCCGCGTCTGTTCCCGGCAACTTTGAGCTCGATCTCATGAACGCCGGCAAACTCACCCGCGACATCTTCTTCGGCACGAACATCCTCAAGCTTCAGGACCTGGAGTGCATGCACCTCTGGTATTTCACGGAGTTCGAAACGGAGCCTGTCAGAGCAGCGGACGGACCCGACGTATTTCTCA
>JAFZTO010000142.1 GCA_017618795.1 Clostridia bacterium
CGGAAATCAAGGTGCGAGATGCTGTATCCTCCGGTCTGGCCTACGAAAAAATGAAGGACTGGATAGCCGCGCAGGGCGGTGACGTTTCGTACATCGAGGACACGTCAAAGCTCGCTTCGGCGAAATATCAGGTTCCCGTTCTCTCAGAAAAAGAAGGCTTTATTCTTTCGACCGACGCGCTGAAGGTAGGCACTGCCGCCGCGCTGCTTGGAGCCGGACGTATCTCAAAGGAAACGGCGATAGACTACTCGGCGGGCATCGTGCTCGCAAAGCAGACCGGCGATTACGTGAAGAAGGGCGACGTTCTCTGCACTCTCCACACGTCGGACGAGAGCAGGATTGCCCAGGCGCGCGAAATGTTTCTCTCATCCGTATCGTTTGGAGACGAAAAGCCTGCTGAAAAACCGCTCATTTATAAATCAATTACGTAAAAAGACATTACGAAAATGCCCCGGCAAGCGGGGCATTTTTCAGTGTCTTGATTTGTGTTTTTCAGCTTCCGTCAAACGGAGTCATGGAAAACTGCTTCAAAAGCTGATCGTCGGGAGCGGAACCGAAATTGTAAAGCATGACGGTATAGAAGAGCTCTTCGCCTTCCTCGCAGTAAAGCCTCACGCTGACGGGAACGTCCTCGGAGTCCGGAACAAGTTCGGAACCAACGCTTAAAAAGTAACACTTGTCCACCGTAATCGTCCGCTCGCCTTCGTAAAGAACGTATCTCTCCTGCATAGAACCGCCCATTCCCGTATCGTAAAACGTCTTCTCTTTTCCGCCTTCATTTTCTGTTTTGGTCACCGTTATGCGCTCGTTGTCGAAAAAGTCCGTGTAGTCCCGCTGGAAAGTTTCGCTGTAAAGGGTCTCGGGAAGCCATGTTACAAACCCGAACTTATCACCGGACGCTATTTGAAAGGCGTAGTACGGCCCGTACCAGCTGGCGCCGTTTGTCGTCCAGTTTTCAGGTAATGCGGGCTCGTACAGGTTGTCGAAGTCGCACATGAGCGTTTTGCCCGTTTCATCCTTGGGGAACACCTCTGCTATGTGTCTTTTCTGCCAGTCGGCCAGTTTTTCCTGCGTGACGGTATCATACATTTCTTTTATCGACGTGAAATCCAGATTTAACTGAACGTTCCCGGATGGCTCCGGTTCGTCAGGGAAAGCGCCGAATGAAAGCGAAGAAAACCAATCTGTGCCCCAAATTTCGGGATCATTTCTGACTTCGACAATCAGATTATCATAAACAAAGAACGTGCTGTTACGTTTATCGGTTTTATACTCTATTACGAGCGCGGTAACGGTGCGGTCACTGAGAGCTATTTCGTTTTCGTAAATACTTTTATGCCGTTCGCCGGTGTTCCCGACATTAGGAGAGCCCGGAGACAACTCTTTAATTACCTTTGAGGCAGTTAAATTATCCTTGCTTAATAAGCTTTCCGGCAGGAAAGTTGTTTTTATGTAAAGGTTTTCGCCTGGAATGTTCGGTGAATACCATAGCCATGGCAGTTTGTACAGTTCTGACGCAAACATGTAGATGTTAGGGAATCCATCTTTATGGATAAGCTCGATTGCGACTCCGTTAAGATACGGTACGACGTTATCGTATGACCGAATCGCCCTTACAAAGGCACGGACGGCCTCATTTTGCCCACCTTCGACGCGCTGTTCCTCAAAATAAGCAAACAGGTTTTTTTCATTCTGAGGATCTGTGGCGTTTTTCAGCTCTGAGAACGAATTGAAACATGCAGGAGATACCGGAGGAGTCACAGGATTTTCTTCTGAAGTTTTAAAGGAAGTTATTACCGGAGTTGTCGTGCTTTCAGTTTGTAATATTGAATCAGGTATATCTGTCGAACCCTGGTTGCATGCACACAGCAGCACACACAAAATGCTGATCGATGAAATTATTATTTTTTTCATATTATTATCCTTTTTCAAACATTTGTTTATAAAATGCGGTTGAGTTAATGATGATTTTCCAGATGGTTAAGAATATCAGTCTGACATCCCGGGCAAATTACAGTTGCAGAATCAATTTCGATTCGACAGTTGTTCATAACGCATGTGAGAGGTCGTCTTAAATCGGGATCACCACATATTGAGCATATATCTCCGCCTCGACATCTTTCATTGGGTGTTCCTTCATCAAGAATTTCGTGATAATGATCCGGCGCTCCGAATTGATGATTCAGTTCATGCATAAGGATCCCCTTTGAATCCCGATCTCTGTTTGTTGACGAACTGATTTCAACCATATAAATACTTGTTCCGGATGAATAGCATCTGTTAAATTCATTTACCCCCGAATAGGTTTGAATACAATGCCCGGACCAGTATGCTTTTGTTATCACATTGCTCCCGGATGGTGATGTGTTGCTGTTAAAATGATTTGAAACAGAATTTACACCGTTAAAGAGAATTGTATGTGGATTTGCATGCGAACACAGCGTATCAATATTACCGCTTGTTACAGTTCCCTTGCAGGAGTCTATTCCAGAGATGTAGTGCGAAGCTGCGGGCGCAGTAATTTCCAATCCGAATATTTTTAAATATTGTTTTGAAA
>JAFZTO010000143.1 GCA_017618795.1 Clostridia bacterium
CTTGTAATGTCCGGTGGCAGAAAAGACGTATACCGGCTGAGCAACAACAGTGTTAACATCAAAGGTTTGAGAATAATAGCACAATTCAACGTCTTCAATCGTTACTTTCTCTGGCGCCTCATCTAAGCCGTACATCATTGGGATTTCCCCTTTTGCTATTGATTTCAGCGCTTGTCGTATGCCAACAAGTTCACATTCTTCAGCCTCATAATAATCCGGCATATTATACATTATGGAAACAACCTCGCCATTGCCGTTAAACTGAACCGTCGCGCGAGGCTCTCCGTATAGTTTTACTCCGTCAAGCAAAAAATAAAGAATCACGGTATATCCGATAACCTTTGTTTGATTGTCTGCCGGATCCGTCAGCCTACGTTCACTGTAATACCATTCACTGTCAAACTTTTGGTTCGTTAACCCATATTTTTTTAATACTTCTTTCGACAACTCAGCGCAATACTCCTTGCTTACTTTTGTTTCAAAAGATGTTTCCTCCACGCCTGTATCGTATCGGATTATACCGTTTGGCCTTATAAGCAGCCTTCTTTTTAGTAAATCCGATTCATCATAATACTCTACGGTATCGTCAACGCTTGGATAAAGGTGAGCGACATCAAACCCGAACTGCTCTGCAATCGCTTCATAATTAACTGTTTTAAAAGCCATATAAACGACTCCTCTTTTTTCGGGAACCTTTTTTCCCAATGCATCTGCATTATAATATAATTTCACATTCGAAATGTCCCAATGGCCTCCGCCCACAGTGCCAAAGTCAATCTTAAATTTGGTTTCGGTTTTTTTTATTTTTTCGCAAGCTGATGAAAGCGAAAGCGTAGTAATAATCATGAAACATATCAGTGCTATCCTCAATTTCATAGTAAATTTCTCCTCTTATCATTAGAAATACAAGTTAGTCTTCTTGAATAACTTATCCCGCATTGTTGTTTATCAATCTTGCCTCGATGCTCTGAAACACTTCTCTCGGGAACTCATACGCGGCGCTGTCGTACTCCTCTAAAGGCGAAACGTTCCGCGGCATGGATATGCAGAGGTCGTTCCCGCATTCGTAGAAGATGATGCGCAGGCTTCCGCAGATCAGATGACCGATCATAACGTATTCCGCGTTTTCGGGATCGTCCGGCTCGTAAAGAGGCCCTTTATTCTCAAGGCATTCCAGAATTACGTCTTTGAGAAGATTCATATCGTATATTGTTGTGCCGTTGACGTATCCGTCGTGAAGATTTATACCGTTTTTGTTCGCGTACTCAAAACTCCTCTCGTCGGCGAAGTTCCTGAATTGGATATCACGGTACTCTCTCAAATAAGGAGAATCGTCCGGCCCGGCATCAGGCGCCTCTTTAACTTCCTTCAACGTTCTTGCATAGTAGACCGTAACTTCCCCCTGCGTTTCTCCAATTGCCAGCGAGTAATCTGCGTAGACCGCGTAGGTCTTTCCGTCGATAACGACCGGTGTTCTGTCTGCACTTTCTATGACAGCGGTGCTCCACGTTTGCGATCCCGTATAGTAGCAGATTATCCTTCCGCTTTTTTCGGAATATGCGTAGAAGCAGGAATAATCTTTGGACCATCCGCAGCAGTTCCAGATAATATCCTCCAGAATAACCGTTTCTTCACCGGTCGTTGAATTTTTCAGCAGAATCGCGGGTTTTCCGCCTTCAAGGAATGTTTGAACAAGCACGTTTTCATTCTCGAGCGCTTCGCCGGTTTCGGCGTCATAAGCCGCGACAACGACATCCTTATGGTATGCCCCGCCCCAGCCCTTGACCGAGTAAACCTTCCCGGAGAAGCAGTAATTGTACTCCCCCGCGGTTTTGACCTTAGCTCCGGTTTTGACGTTGTAGAAACAGAATCCGTCGCTGTCGCATATTTCCAGAACGTCGCCGGACAGGAATCCGCCGGCAATGAACGATGTTTCACCGTTTTCAAACCTGTCGACTGCCTCTCCCGTGTTGACGTTGTAAAGACGGACGCAATGTCTTCCGGTTTTGGAATTGACGCTCACGCACAGTATTCCGTCAGAAAGACAGCGGTAGGAAAGACCGATTTCGGTGTAATCCGAACATCCCTCCGGCAGATCGATATGCAGCGCGGCGCCCGAATCCCGGTCCATTATCCAAAGGTCCGTATTATGTAACAGCGCGTCCTTCACCTCGACGGCAACAAGCTTATCGTTAACGCAGTCTGTATAAAAAGCGGGATAATAGTCCTCCGGCAATGTCACTCCTGACGCCTTCAGGAATTCGTGCTCAAAGCATATGATTTCTCCGGAATCCGGGTCGTAAAACACGCCGCTGCAGTTTTCGTGAACGCCCCTGGCCTTGGCGGAAATGAGCCGCGCGCCGAAGTTTTCGGTGTTAAGCGTGAAGACCAGATCCTCAAGCCCGCTGTACGAAAGCCTCCTGATTTTCAGCGAGGAATTGCCGTCAACAGGCGAAAGCGCGGGATTTTCCGTCACCGTCGGAAATGCGGGGTCTTCCGTAGGAAAAGCCTGGGCGGTATTCTCCGTCTCCGGAGCATTGACCATCTGTTCTCCGGGTTCTATGCCGGGAATTCCGCGTTGCTTTTGTCGGAGCCCGAAAACCGTCAGTATAACCGCCGCCACTAAAACCAGCGTCACCGACGCGACAATCGCCGCAACCGCCTTCTTGTTGAACACTCCTTTCTTCGGCCTGTTCTTCAGCTCGTACGCGTCCTCCTGCAGTTTTTCGTCAAGACCCGCTATCACATCATACAACTCGCTTCTTTTCATTATTAAACACACCTTTCCAAAAACGCCCTTAGGTTCTTTCTTAGTACCGTCAGTCTGTTTCTAACAGTCCCGTAAGACTTTCCCAGCTTGCGGGCAATTGTCTTTGAGTCCATAAAAGCTATGTATCTCATTTTAAATAATTCTGCGTCCTTTTCGCCGAGAGCTCTGACAAAATCGCTAATCAGTTCGGAGGCCTGCCGGGAATCCATGTTTGCCGGAATGCAGGTATCAAGATCCTCGTAAACAGTCGCGTCGGCAAGAATCAGCAACTCCGAATCAACGTCAAAAATGGTCGAAAGCTCTTCAAGAACACTGTACGCAGGCAGTCTGCTGCCGATTTCCCACTTGCAAACCAAAGCGCGCGATACGTTAAGTCTCTCTGCAAGTTCATCCTGAGTCAAGCCTTTATCGATCCTGAGATTTTTGATTTTTTCGCCGACGTCTAAGCTCATACAATGCCTCCGTCAAGTATTATACAGGGCAAATCCGCCCGAGTAAAGTGACAAATTGTTACTTTTTCGGTTTTTTTCGATTTTTCTGAAAAAACATAGGCAATCTGCAACAGCGCGCAAAAAACGTAAGCCTAAGAAACAGATGATTTGAATCGTAAGAGAAAAAGAAAAACAGCCCCGGGACGTATATCTCGAGGCTGTTTAGTGGTGCGCGGCCGCCGGCTTGAACCTGTATGGAGTCCCCCTCAC
>JAFZTO010000144.1 GCA_017618795.1 Clostridia bacterium
GTGCGGTATATCGCCGTAAACGACAACGTGGATTCCTTCTTCAGGGACGGCAACGAACTGGCGCCTTTCAAGAATCTGGTCAATGAATGGTTCGCGAGGGACACGTCGAACAAGATACGCGCCGTACAGAAGGCCAAGGCAGCGAAAGGACAGCGGGTCGGGACTACGATTCCCTACGGTTACCGCCGCGATCCGAACAGCGGAAAAGAGTGCAAACTCCTTGTAAACGACGAGACCGCGCCGATAGTGAAAGAGATATTCGCCATGTGCGCCTCCGGTATAGGTCCGAAGAACATTGCAAACGCGCTGAAAGAGCGGAAGATCCTGAAACCGAGCGAATACAAATTCCGTACAGAAGGCAAATACGGCGTAGTAACGGATAGAGATGATCCATACGGATGGTGCGGAAGGACAGTGGCGGATATCCTCGACAATGAGATCTATCTTGGTCATACGGTAAACTTCAGGACAGAGATCATATCCTTCAAGGACAAGCGGGAAAGAGAGCGTCCGAAGGAAGAACAGATCCGTATCGAAAACACGCACGAGGCTCTTATCGACATTGATACTTGGGAAACTGTTCGTAAAGTACGCGAAGGAAAGCGCAGACGCAATTCTATGGGCGAGATCAACAAGTACAGCGGGCTTCTTTACTGTGCAGAATGCGGATCTAAACTGTATTTCGCGAGGGGTAACACTATTACGCCGGATAAGTTCACATTCTTCTGCAGCAGATACCGTAAGCATCTTGGAGAAGACTTGTGTTCACCGCACTCAATACGTGAGGCCGTTCTCGATAAGGTAGTCATAGAAGAGATCAATCGCGCTCTGTATTACGCACGTGCGAAAACAGGTGAATTTGCCGAGTACATCAGCAAACACGCGGGAGAGCAGGACGACCGCGAGCTGAAGCTGAAGATCTTAGAGCACGAGAGTGCCGTACGCCGCATACAGGAGTTGACAGCCCTGTTCAAGCGGCTGTACGAGGACAACGTTCTCGGGCGCATCAGCGACGAGCAGTTCCGTATCCTGTCCGGCGACTATACGGACGAAAAGATCGCTCTTGAGGACCGCCTTCCGGTGCTGGAAAAAGAAATAGGTTCACTGAGAGAAAAGGCAACCGACACCCAGCGGTTTATTGACGCGGCGCAGAAGTATACGGTGATACGTGAGCTGACGCCCACGATACTCCGGACGTTTATCTCAAAGATCGTTATCCACGAACGCGAAATTCCGCACCGCAAAACTTCGCCTCAGCAGATCGACATCTGGTTCAGGTTCATCGGAAACATCTTTTCCGCAGATCAGTCCGCTGCAGACGAAAACAAAGAGCGTATAAGCTGAGAAAGACAAATAAATGGAAAGGACGGGCATTTTACTGTCCGTCCTCTCCGAAACCACGATTACATTAAAATCATCCTTATGGGAACTAGCGTAACGTCCCGCCTTTTAAAAATTTCAGTCACAGATGAGGTGTTTATTTCGGTCTGGGAAGGTTGACGTATTTCCCGTAATACGAAAGCCACGCGATGTTTGCTATGTCTTCTTCGGTCAGAATGCCGTTTTCGAAAGCATCATTCAGCAAATAAAAGTTTCCGTCTTTCCAGACCCATATTTTGTTGCCGTCGTTGTTCCAGACGCCGTATCCCGCAACCACGTATAATTCTACCGCCATTGTAGAGAAAAACGGGCCTCCAACTTTTACCGGCACGGCGCCGTTGTATTCCCCGTAATAGCGTTTTACATAAAATTCATCCGCTGAGTGGCTGGAATTATGTTTTTTATTCCAGCAGGCGGCAAAATCGCCCGCTATCTGTTCAAGAAGCTCCTTCGACGGGTTGTCGGGAATGTTTACGTTTTCAAGCGTGCTTACGTCTTTTGTTTCAATGCTTTTCGGATCGTAAATAACGGGCTCTAAATCGGTATCTGTATTTTCTGTATCGGCGGGTTCGTCCGTTGTTATTTCCGTGTTCCTGTCTTCAGCTGTTTCGGTTTCATCTGTTTCAATCTCAGGATCATCTGAAGAATCTATTAAGTCCGTTGTAATATCTTCTGTCATTTTTTCTTCGGTATTGTTATATGTCTCCGTCCCGTCCTGTCCGGCAACGTTTATAGCGGTAAGACATGATGAAAGGCTTACGAGCATGGCAAATACGAGTATTATTGCGGTAATTATGTTTTTCATTTCCTGTTTCTCCTTTTCGTTTTATCTGTTCTCTGTTCGCTTTATCTTTTTTTTCATTATATATTATACCACAAAAAACCGTTATGTCAACTCTTTTGTGGAAAAATCATTTTCTTTGTGGAAAAATCATTTTGCTCCCATTTCAAAACCCGCGGCTTTATCAGCGTTCGGGGCAAACAAAAAGGCGGGACAAACGTCCCGCCGGGCGTGCGGATTATCCGTTCACGTTGAAATCTCCGTTCATCAGGTTCATGGCCTTGTAGTACTTGTGGCCGAAAACGAGCGGACCGATGACGATGATCGCTCCCAGAACGCCCCAGCCCCAGAATGTTCCGGCGCCGAACTTGTAGTTCACGTTGCGTCTGGTAAGCTCTGCTCCGAGGCGGTTGCAGAACTTGTGCTGCCACACGATCCCGTATATGCCGAGAGTGATCGGCGCCAGGATAAGTATCATGAGCAGGTAGTTCGTGGTCTTTTTTCCGTCGTAGCGGGTGGCGACGGTGTTCAGGTCCTCGGTGCAGTTGTAGTTCACGACCAGACCGTAAATGCCGAACGTGATGATGGAAAGAAGAATGGTTTTTATGAGGCTTCTGTTGGTGCGGAGAAGCTTCACGGGTGCTTGCTGTTGCATGTAATTCCTCCGAATTAAAAATAATACGTAAACATTATACCATGTTTTCTGAAAAAACGCAATCTTTTTTTGAAAAAACCGTGAATAATCCGTTTTTTTTAATGTTTTTTCCGTTTCACGAGCTCTTTTAAGTCTTCGGCCGTTTTCTTAACGCAACGATAACCGCCGAACAGACAGCAATGAGCGCGGCAGAAATGCAGATTACGGCCGGAACGGTAATCATACCGTTTCCGGCGCCGGAAGGAATATCTCCGGTGACGGAATTGTTTTTAGGAGCGACCTCCGCTTTTACCGGATACGACCACATTTCAAGATCGGGGGTGGAAAAAACGGGACTTATCGACTGTTCGCAGAATGCGTTCCCGAACCCGTATGCGGAGCACATGTATTCGGTTCCGTCCGCAGGGACGGTAACAGAGCCGGTGCCGGAGGCGAAAAACCGGTATCCGTCATCCTCTATGATCTCCCATACGAGTTTTCTTTCCTCCGTGCCTTTCCAGTCGGCGCTCAGGGTGACGGTCCCGTCGCCGTTATCAGTTCTGTTTACGGTGACGTAAAGGAGGTATCTGTCCGGATTCCAGATGTTCTCAGTCCAGGTGTTTTTCCTGACGGAAATCGCGTTAAGATAGGCGGAGATCGTGCCGGGATAGTCGATTTCTCCCCACAGCGTTTCGTCCATGGCCCACGAGCCGCCGGCTTCTCCGGCGAGACGTGAAAGCCGGGCTGAAATTCCGTCGAGCATGGCGAGCATGGACGCGTTTTCGTCGTACATTATTTTCATGAAATCGCCCCAGTGCCAGAGCCGCTGAAGCCACGGATACTGCTGCTCGACGACATATACGGTCAGGTTGAAGAAAATATCGCAGTTTTCAACGCCGTGAGCGGCGGTCTCGAAATCCCAGACCGGACCGAAGACGAGCTTGCCGTCCCGGTCCTTGTAAACGTAGGTGCTGGTGCGGAAGTATTCTCCGTTCGAGTAAAATCCGTAAACGAGCGCCTGGTCGGCGAAGGATTTCATATCCGCGTAATCGGAAAAATGCCTGTCCCCGAACCGCCCGGTTCTGGAATAGAGGGCGTTTTCGAAACTCTGTACGTACGATGCGATGTATGAAACCATTTCCCTGGTGCAGGCATCGGGGTATTTTATGCCGAAAATCATACCCCTGCCGGTCTCGAACCCGCATCCGGTGTAGTTGGAGAACATAATTTCAAGTACATATCCGCCGCTTATGTCTGTATCGCCGTTTTCAAGCACCGCGTCTGTAGTGTAACTGAAGCGTTTTAAGCCGAGATCAATGGCCGGGTCACCGGACACGACCATCGTTGTCCTGCTTTCGTTTTCGCTTGAAACATTTTCTTCGATGTCGTAAACGTCGATGGCTCCGCCTCTGTTCATCCGCTCGCACAGAATGTATACGCCGCGGTACATTCCGTTAACGTACACGTCGGTGTAGATTCCGTTTATGTCGGCAACTCCATCGCTTATGAGCCCGTTATAGGTTTCATAGGCGGCAAGCTGGCTTATTCCTGTCGTGTCCCGCCCGGAATCGCCCCTGCGCGGGGCGATGAGAACATATTTTTTTATATTTCCTGCTCCGTCGGTCAGCTCGGCCTTCTTTTTCAGTTTTATGTTGAAGGAGTTCTTTACCGATATGTTCTTGTCGCGGGCGCTGACAAAGGACGTCAGGCCGTGACCCCAGAATTTTTCCAGTTCTCCCGAGTAGACGGTGCGTCCCGCCTCATCGGCGAGACGGATTTTTCCTGACGCCGTGTATGACTGCAGGACGTTGATCCGGGCAAAATCGTCAAGGCCGTTTTCGAGCTTTATGAAAACCGCGGGCAGACTTCCCTGCTCGACGGTGACGAGCGAGCCGAAGACGACGGCCCTCCCTCCGGCGCAGTTCCTTTCGCGCGTCTGCCCGTCGGACGTGTTTACAAAGGTAATCGCAGAGAGGTCCGCACAGGCGGGAAGAAACAGTTTTTGCTTTCCGTCAACGTCAAGAACGAATATTTTTTCTTCGCCGACGGTGACGGAAATATCGGTTGGCGTCCCGAAACCGGACGCAGAAAGCGTGAAAAAAGCGCACAGAAAGAGGAAGAATGTCAGAACAAACAGCAGTTTATGTTCGAATTTCATTATCGTGCGCTCCTTTAAGTATTTTAAACGGTTAACCCAAGCAGTTTTTCTGCGTTTTTGCGGGTGATGAGCATAAGTTCTTCGTCCGTCAGTCCGAGCGACAGAAGAAATTTAAGCGTGTCGGCCGGATCCTCCCACGGGGAGTCGGAGCCGAAGAGAATTTTCCGGGCCCCGTGAGTTCTTATGATGCGTTTTGCCTGCTCAGAAGAAATGAAAAGGCGGACAAACGCGGTATCGAGCACCACGGGAGTGCCTACAAGGCGTTTTTCAACCTCGTCCCACATTTGCCAGCCGCCGAGGTGAGCGCAGATTATGTTTTCACCGCCCGTCCGGTCGGCAAGCCGCCTTATGCGTTCGGGCGAGGCATAGACCGGAGGCGGAAGACCGATGTCCATTCCGGCGTGGAAGACGACGAGCAGACCGAGTTCCGCGCATCTTCTGACGATGGAGATGATTTCGGGGCTGTCGGCGAAGGTCTGCTGGAACTGCGGGTGCAGTTTTATGCCTCTGAATCCGCGCGCGGCGAGATCGTCGATGATTCTGTCCCGGTCCGGATCGGTCGGATACAGCGTGCCGAAGGACAGAGTCTTTTCGTTTCTGACGGTTTCGGCGAAGCGGTTTATGCTTTCGGTCTGGGAGGGCTTGGTGGCGATGGGCAGACATACGCTCATGTCCACGCGGGATTTTTCCATGGACGCAAGCAGCCCGGCAAGGGTTGCTGGCCGGAAGGCAAGCGGCGACCCGTCCCGGTTTTCGTAATCCTCGCCCTGAACGGTTTTGATTCCCTTTATGAGTGCTTCTATCGTTCTGCCGGCTATTTTTTCGGGAAATATGTGTGTGTGAAAGTCGATAAGCATTTTTCGGTGCTGTTCGCGTTTAGTTTATTCCGCCGGCTGCGTTGAGAGCCAGACGGCGTATTCGGTCCTCTCGTCCCAGGTCGAACCTGCCGATGCGAAATCGCAGGCGGCGACGGCTCCCTTGCGCGTATGGATCTTCGTTGTAAATCTGTAGCCGTCGGCAGGCTTTCCGGCCAGGCGGGAGCAGGTTCTCGGCTCGGCAGGCAGATCGGTGCGGCCGCTCAGTCTTTTCTCAAGAGCGAGGGTAAGGGGTCCGCGCGCAAGGCAGACAAGTTTTTTCTCCTCCTCGGTCTGAAAACGGTCCTCGAAGTGCGTCTTTAAAGTCGACCAGTCTATGATACAGATTTCGGTCTTGCCGTAAACAGGGGCTTTGATTACGCGGAGTGAAACATCGAAAACAACGGAGACCGTGTCGCCGTTTTTCCATTCGCGCGTTATTTTGAATCCGCCTTTTTCCGGGCGGAGCACCTGTCCGTCAATAATGATTTTTGTCTTCCTGCTCGCCTGCGGGGAGCGGAAGTACAGGGTAAATGTTTCGGGTTTCTCAAGTGTGAGAAGTATTTCGGAGCGGCCGTCCCCGTACGGGTATCCGCCCTTTGTCTCGACGACGGCTCTCTGCCCGGAAGGGGTGTGCACGAAGGCAAGACCGTCCTCATAGCCATTTATGACCGCTCCGCCGTCGCAGGACAGTATCTGCATTGCGCAGTGTATTCCCGCTCCCGCCGAAGCTATGCAGGCGCAGCAGCCGTAAAAGGATTTGTCGGCAAGAATCTGGTATCCGCCAGCCTGCTTTCCGCGGGTTCCTCCGGTAAGCGGAGAATAGCTGTCGAAAGGAAGAAAGGTATCGGCCGCTTTGCCTTCCGCAATATCCGCGGCGGAACGTCTGTCGGTTTTGCGCCCGAGGTTAAGGCTTCCGAGGTAGGAGTTGTAAAAAGACTTTTCCACAGCGTCGGCGTAGGAGAAATCCCCGGTCAGCTTAAAGAGCTTGGAGCAGAGCTTCATCCATGTGACTGTGACGCAGGTCTCCTGCATGACGGTGCTGTTGTCGTTCGTGGTCTGGCGGTTGAATGAATTGTCGAAGAGCTCGTGGGTGCAGCCGGCGGAACCGATCACCGTCACGTCGGTTTTCATGATTTTTTTTGCGAATCTTTCCACAGTCAGTCGGGCTTTTCTGTTTCCTGTCGCGAAGTGGTATTCAAGCAGACCCTCGAAACACGACATCATCTCGTACGCCTTTGAAACTCCGTACTGGTAAGGAGCGAGCCTGTCCTCGTAAGCGAGCCTGAAAATATCGGCGTTTCTGCAGCCGCCGGACCTGATTATATGGCGGGAGAGCGTAAGATATTTCCTTTTCCCCGTAAGGCGGTACAGACGCACCATCGGTTCAAGAATCGAGGCGGAGTTCATGCCTCCCCATATCGGAGTGGTAGACGTGACGGGAGTTTTGCCTTCCCCCTCGCCGAGTTTCGAGCAGAGATAATCGGCCTGTCTGCACAGCGACCGGATTATGCGCTTTTCAAGCCGCGGATCGGTGCAGATCTCAAGGAAAAATTCCATGCCGAGCATAACGTACTTGCGGCACCAGACGTCCCAGTCGCGCAGCTCATCGTTTGGCGGATAGGTGGAGATCCTGCCGTCGCCGTCCTGGGTTTTCAGCATATCGCGGACGGTTTTTTCCAGAATCGAATAAAGCGCAGGGCTGTTTGTGTACTGATACACCGTAACGGCGCCGCGCATCATTTTCCCCCAGAATTCGCCGCGCCAGCCTCCGTTTTCGGAGTCCTGCCTTATGCGGTATTCGTTTACGAATTTCGCCCATTGTTCCGGATCTGAAAGCTGGTTCGATTCGATCCAGCGCGCGGTTCTGTCCGTTTCCCCGCAAAGTGAAATTTCCCCGCGCA
>JAFZTO010000145.1 GCA_017618795.1 Clostridia bacterium
AGTTATTTCAGATGAATCTTATCTGGTCAATAGCCCTTGACGTGCTTGTTCTGGCGGTTTTTGCTCTGTGCGTTATACTGGGCGTTAAAAAAGGTTTTATACGTTCTATAATTCTGTTGGCGGTGCTCGCACTTGCGTTTTTCGCGTCTTATAAATTCACAAAGCCTTTCGCAGAATATCTGAATAAAAACTATATAAGCTCGTCCGTGGCTGAAAAGGTGTCGGAAAAGATTGCCGCTATTTTCTCGTCCGGCAGCGATACCGGCGAAAAAGCAGCGGAACAGTCGAAGGAAATCAGCGATGAGGATATCGAAGACAAAAAGGGAGATATTTCCGATCTCCTCAGCGGGTTTTCGATCTCCGTGGACGACCTTAAGTCGTGGCTTAAGGAAAAGAAGGACAGAACTGTTGCTGAGATTGCCGATTTCATTGCCGGTCCAACTGCGAACGCGCTTTCCGTCGGCATTGCCTTTTTGATAATTTTCTTCGGGACGGCGATTTTAGGCTACATAGCGCTCTGGCTTATAAGCAAGCTGTTCGAAACCGAGGCACTGAGCGGAGTTAACGGTCTGCTCGGTGGTCTGCTCGGAGCCGTCAAGGGTCTTGCGATATGTATAGCTCTTTGTTATGCGCTTTGCCGGATCCTTCCGTCCCTCGGCGGCATAAACGGCGTTATACCGTCGGACGTTATCGAAAAGACCTACATTGTGAATTTTATCGGAAGACTGTTTTAACACATAAGGAGAGATAATCTGAACATGCAGCTTTGTATCAAATGCAAAAAAAGACTTGCGGTTATTTTTATAAACAGAAACATTAACGGGAAAATGCAGAACGAGGGTTACTGCCTTGAATGTGCAAGGGAGCTTAACGATCCCAATATTTCCGAAATCCTCAAGAATTTTAACGTTCCTGAGGACGCGCTGGAAATGCTTAATACTCCCGTCGAGGATATCGACGGGCTTCCCGACGAAATGGAACCGGCGGAATCTGCAGAGAGTGCAAAAGCCGACCCGGATAACGTTGCCGACGGGCGAGCCCCATTTATGAATCTTGCCAAGCTTTTCGGCAATATACCCGGTCTTGCTTTTCCAATAGGTCAGAACCCGAACCAGCAGACCCCACTGCAGGGCAGGCCTGCCCAGAAGGGTGAAACGAAAAATCCAAAGAAAAAATATCTGAACTCCTACTGTACCGATCTCACGTACAAGGCGGCACACGGCGAGATCGACGAAGTCATCGGAAGGGGCAGGGAGCTTGAACGTGTAATGCAGATCCTGTGCCGCCGTCAGAAAAACAATCCGTGTCTGATTGGCGAGCCGGGCGTCGGTAAGACGGCGGTCGCCGAGGCGCTTGCTCTGAAGATTGCCGGAGGTAATGTGCCTTACAAACTGGCAAACAAGGAGGTACACCTTCTTGACATGACGGCGCTTGTCGCAGGAACTCAGTTCAGGGGCCAGTTTGAGAAGAGAATGAAGGATCTGATCGAGGAGGTCAAAAATCTCGGAAATATTATCCTTGTTATAGATGAGGTGCATACGATAGCTTCCGCGGGGGACGCGGAGGGTTCCATGAATGCAGCCAATATTTTGAAACCTGCTCTTTCAAGAGGCGAAATTCAGGTAATTGGTGCCACCACAATGACTGAATACAGAAAGTACATCGAAAAGGATGCGGCGCTTGAAAGGCGCTTCCAGCCCGTACTTATTGATGAACCGTCGTTGCAGAGTTGTATTGAAATACTTCAGGGCATCGCGGGATATTATGAGAAATTCCACGGTGTCAAAGCAAGCGATTACATAATCCGCCGTGCCGTCGAGCTGTCAGAAAGATATATTACAGACAGATTTCTTCCCGATAAGGCAATTGATCTTCTGGACGAAGCGCTGTCCTCCGTGTCGCTGAAATCTGAGGTTCTTCAGGAATACAGCAAAAAAAAGGAAGAGCTTGAAAATGTAAGTTCAAAACGAAAGGAACTGGAGGGTATTACTGAACCCGAGGATTCGGATAAATATTTTCGTGAGCTTGCGGAGATTAAAAGCGAGGAACTTCGTGTGAAAAACGAGGTTGAATCTCTGAAAGAGAGCGCCGAGGCTGTGGAGCTGTCTTTCAAGGATCTTGCCGACGTCATAGAAGTGTGGACGTGTATACACGCTGGCAACATCGTCGAGGGAGATTTTGAAAAAATTCAGCGTCTTGAGGAAACGATAAAATCGCGTCTTATCGGCCAGGACCAGGCGGTTGACGCCGTTGTGCGTGCACTTAAAAGAAACCGCGCCGGCGTATCTGCAAAGCGTAAACCGGTATCGTTTATCTTTGCGGGCCCGACCGGCGTCGGTAAGACCGAGCTTGTCAAGCAGCTTGCCGAGGCTCTTTTTGATACTCCGGAAACACTTATCCGTCTCGATATGTCCGAGTATATGGAGAAATTCTCTGTATCGAGAATTATTGGTTCACCTCCCGGATATGTCGGTTATGACGAGGCGGGGCAACTTACGGAAAAAATACGCCGCAAGCCGTATTCCGTCGTGCTTTTTGACGAGATTGAAAAGGCGCATCCGGACGTTATGAACATTCTCCTTCAGATTCTCGACGAGGGAAGAATTACCGACGCGCAGGGCAGAACGATTAATTTCGAAAATACTGTAATCGTAATGACGACCAACGCAGGTTCAACAGGGGTGAGCGCTTCCGTCGGTTTCGGCAGCAGCCAGCATCAGCAGGACGAACAGAAAACAGAAAAGGCGCTGTCTGCTTTCCTCCGCCCGGAATTTCTGAACAGAGTTGATGAAATAATCACCTTCAATCATCTGACGAAGGATGATTTCATGCATATAGCGGATATTCAGCTTTCAGATCTTGCCAAGGCAATCGGTGATCGTGGTATTAAACTGTATTATTCAGACGTCGTTAAAAAATTCGTTGCCGAAGGTTCGTACAGCGATAAATTCGGCGCCCGCAACATGGCGAGATTCATCAGCAGAGAGATCGAAGACAAGATTGCTGATATTCTTTTTGCCGACAGAAACGTGTCGGG
>JAFZTO010000146.1 GCA_017618795.1 Clostridia bacterium
ACACGCCCCGCCGTAGGAAAGCGACACAAGAGAACCCCACATTCCCTCGCATGCTGAAACAGACCGGGCAAAACCGGATGAAAAACCGTTTTCCGAACCGACAGAAGTGACAACCCAGCTTGTTCCGGTGCCTACAATCGTATCACCGCTGTTCACCGCTCCGGCTCCTACGGCGGCCGAATACTGGTCGTGAGCACCCGCCACAAGAACCGTATCGCGCGAAAGGCCGAGTTCCTCCGCCGCCGAATCTGTCAGACATCCTATCAGTTTGCCCGAATGCGACAGATCAGGCAGCTGATCTTCGCGAATCCCGGCAAATTTCAGCAGACGCTCGTCATACTTTTCCCTTTGTATGTCGATAAACTGATTTATACCTGCGTTTGACATATCCACAACGGGTTTTCCCGTCATCTCTGCGGAAATATAGTCATGAACCGAAAGGAACAGTTCCGCCTTTTCAAAGACATCAGGTCGCACATCTTTCAGGCGACGGGTCTGCAGAAGCGGGAGTCCGTTTCCGAGCTTCCAGCCCGTAATACGGTAAAGAAGATCGGAAGAGCCTGTCTCAGAAATAAACAGTTCTCTTTCGCGTGCGCATCTTCTGTCGTTCCAGACAATTGCATTGCAGACGGGATTGAAGTATCTGTCGGTGGGAATCAGAGTTCCACCCTGTGTTGAAAGCGACGCGGCAACGATGCTTTCCTTCTTCTCCACCGTCTTTGTCGCTTCTCTGACGGTCTCAACGACCGCACGCCATATCTCCTCTGCTCTCAGCTCGCTTGTCTCCGTATCCGGATTTATCATTTCATATCCTCTGTACGCGCTTGAGATTTTTTCTCCGCGCTCCGAAAACAGATATGTTTTCGTTCCTGTCGTTCCGACATCAATGCCGAGCAAATATCTTTCCATTTTCATCCGCCGTAATTCTCATCTACATATCTGAACAGATCATCGAACTGTGTCTGAATTTTCGTTGAATACTTCCCGAGCCAGCTTGAAAGATTCGTTGATGGTGATTTCGGATCAAGGAGTTTGTACAGGGGAATATAATAATCCTTGTAAGCAAGCGTGATGCCTACATCGTAAACTATGTTGGAGAAAATCAGATCAAGCATTTTTTTGGATTCCTCATCGCGGGTATTTCTTTCCGAAAGAACTTCCTCATAGTATACCGGATATACCAGTTTCCCGCTCAGTGCGCAAAGCGCCTCGGTAATGGCTCCTATTCTGTCCTTGTCACGGGCTGTGGCGGAAATTATGCACGAAAGCCCCCACTGGTCGTTTGTCGTACAGTATTTCTTCTGTTGCTCGTCGTACTTCGGCGTGGGAATGATGCCGTAATCTGATTGCTCGCCCCTGAAAAAGTCCCCGTGTCCAAGATCGGTAAACATGAAAAGCGCCCTGTCGTCGAAGAATATCCTGACGCCCTTGCTTTCAGACGGATAATCAAACTTCTCAACGTATGCCGTATGGTCGTTATACAGAAGATCGTAGCAGTATTCAAGAATGTTGTTGAACTTAACGGTATCATAGTTAAGAGTCAGACCGTCGCTGTCTGACAGAACGGTCGTATAATCCGCAGCTATCGACCAGTTGTATGCTCCCCCGTAGAAACTCTGAATTATTCCGTATCTGTCGTTTTCATCGTACACGCTATCGTTGTTAAGATCTTCGGAAATGCCCTTTGCAAGGGCCTTCAGTTTGGCAAAAGTCCATGTGCCGTTGTCAACATCGAAGTAGAGATTCTCTATCCCATAGTCTTCTGCAACGTTCGTATTGAAAAAGCAGACCTGTGTCGACATTGCGGATGTCCAGTTTATTTTCCCCTGTATTATAAAACTGTGACCTTTGATCGAAACATTATCGGACATGCTCTGAGACCAGTATATGCGATCGGTATCTACATAGCGCACCTTGTTCCAGTCCTCCGCGTATCCGCTTGTTATCCAGGGTATGCCGGAAAACGTAAACGCAAGCATTCCTATGCTGAATTCATCGCTTCCGCTTGCGCATAGAGGTATAAGTTCGGTAACCTGAGTGTCTGAAAAACCCTTAACAAAACCTGATATTTTGATTCCGAATCTGTTTTCTATATTCCTGTTGCGCGTGTATACAGCCTGATCGATTTTCGAAATAACGTTTCCGTCATCAAAAACCTGATAATCCATCGCTCCGTCCGCAGGCTGAGGAAATGCGATGATATACTCGTATCCGTCATAATTTAAACCGGAAGGAACCTGATCGGCATATGGATCAGTATCCGGCACGGATTCCTGACTTGCGGATTCATCGCGACTGCCGTTACGTGCAACGCAGGAGAAAAGCAGAACCGAGACCAGAATCAGCGAAGCAAGGACAAAAAAATTTTTCTTCATTTGTTTCCTTACCTTTCTGCGACAGGCACCGGCAGGAAATAACACACGGCGCCTCCGCATTTTTTAGAATTATGTTTTGTTGACTGTTTAAAAATTTTGATATGCACTGTTTTCTACCACTTTGCGTTCAGATTATGGCTGTGAAAACCGATAAAACCTGTCTGCAGGAAATCTTCGGGATATTTTCTCATTATCCAGTCAATATATGACATTACAATTTCAGACGTGAACTGATAGCCCATAACATTCAAATGTCCGCTCAGGTAGAAGTTTTTAACGAATTTCTCATCGTAGACGGGTCCGTACTCGAAAAGATCTATTACATATGTAAATTCAAGTTTATCCGCTATATCGCCAAGAAGATCGCGCATTCCTCTTTTAAGTTCAAGAACCGTTTCACTGTCACGGTAGTCTTTCGGCATAGAAATAAGGAAGAAGCGGCCTTTGGGCTGAACCTCGCGGAATTTCAGAAGCACCCTTCCGTAATACCCCGCAAACGTTTCCGCGCTTTTCTCCGGGTAGGTGAAATCTATGTCGTCAACAGTCCCGAGCGGTTGCCTGATATTGATAAGATCGTTTACTCCGAGTGCAAAGATATACGCCTGACAAGCCTTGTCCTTGTTCCATATATCATTCTCGTTACCCCATGAATCTATCATTTCCTTTGCGGTCATTCCACCGCGCGAGAAATTGTACACCCTGCTGCCACAGGCTCTCGCGATGAACTGCCCCCATGAATATTCAAAAAAATCGTGATAGCCGCTTTCACCGCGCTCGTTCGTTGATTCAAGTTCGCCTGACGAAAGTGAATCGCCGATACATGCGACGGACCGCAGGGACTTGACCAGCCCGCCGTCCGGCTTCAGAACATCAAGTGGCTTTTCCCCGTTCTGAAGATAGTATCTTGTCATATCCATACTTTTTTCCTCGCATTATAACATTATTATCTTAACAGTTTTATAAAGGTAGCAGTTTTATAAAGGTATCAAAGACCTTCCGGCATGAACCGCAACCCGGCCTCCGCAATATTTTTTCCTGCGTTACCGAAAATATTATACACTTTTTTTTCACATCATATCATGTACATTTTTAACAAAAATTCAAAAAAAATTTGTATATTATCTACATATCGTTTTTGGTAGCCGGCAAAGAATCGCCCGTTTTTGCCTGATACTGGCAAACAGGATTTAGCAATCGCCTTTTTCAATTAAAAAATACAAATAATAGTATTTATATTATACCACGCCGACCGGCAATAATCAATATTTTTGCGAAAAAATGCATGTATTTTTACGAAAAGGTGTCCGTTTTTGCGTGCTGCGACAGCTTGCTTGTCAAAAAAGCTTCTGCTTTTGATACACAACATATAGTTGTCAAAAAAAATAAATCACATATTTTGCGTTTTTTGTTGACATACGGGGAAAAATATGGTATCATAATGTGCACTGTGAAAAGACAAACATAAGAGGTAACACAAATGTATTCGGTAAAGAAAAGAAACGGGAAAATAGTTCCGTTTGAGCTGTCCCGCATCTCGCAGGCCATCAAGCTCGCGTTCGAGGCGCAGGAGAAACAGTTCAATCAGGATATAATAGATTTCCTGGCCCTAAAGGTCACGGCGGATTACGAGCCTAAAATAAAGGACGGCGTTATCGCCGTCGAGGACATTCAGGACAGCGTGGAAAACGTGCTCGTTCAGGCGGGATATTCCGACGTCGCCAAGGCATACATCCTGTACAGAAGGCAGCACGAAAAGCTTCGCAATCTGAAAAACACATATCTTGACTACAAGGACACGGTTGATGACTATCTTAAGAGCCTCGACTGGCGCGTCAAGGAAAACGCGACTGTCACATATTCGGTGGGAGGACTCATCCTCTCAAATTCCGGGGCAATCACGGCTAACTACTGGCTGAGTGAGATATACGACGACGAAATCTCAAACGCGCACAAGAACTGCGACATGCATATTCACGACCTGAGCATGCTTACCGGCTACTGCGCCGGCTGGTCGCTCAAGCAGCTTATAAAGGAAGGGCTTGGAGGAGTTCCCGGAAAAATCACGTCGGCCCCGGCAAAGCACCTTGTGTCACTTTGCAACCAAATGGTCAACTTCCTTGGAATCATGCAGAACGAGTGGGCCGGAGCACAGGCGTTCTCCTCGTTTGACACATACCTCGCGCCGTTTGTAAAAATTGACAATCTATCATACGCAGAAGTCAAGAACTGCATACAGTCTTTTATTTTCGGAGTAAATACCCCCTCGCGCTGGGGCACTCAGGCGCCTTTCTCCAATATCACCCTCGACTGGACTTGCCCGGCTGACCTCGCCGAGCAATGGGCAATTGTCGGCGGCAAGGAGATGGACTTCAAATACAAGGACTGCAAAGCCGAAATGGATATGGTAAATAAAGCGTTTATCGAAACCATGATCGAGGGCGACGCAAACGGCCGCGGCTTCCAGTATCCCATTCCAACATACTCTATTACACGCGATTTCGACTGGTCCGACACGGAGAACAACCGTCTGCTGTTTGAGATGACGTCCAAATACGGAACACCGTATTTCTCCAACTACGTAAATTCGGACATGGAACCGTCCGACGTGCGCTCCATGTGCTGCCGTCTGCGCCTTGACCTTCGCGAACTGCGCAAGAAATCCGGAGGCTTCTTCGGCTCCGGCGAAAGCACCGGTTCGATAGGCGTCGTCACCATCAACCTGCCGCGGCTTGCATACGTTTCACAGAACGAAGGCGACTTCTACGCGCGCCTCGACAAGATGATGGACATCGCCGCGCGTTCGCTTAACGTCAAGCGCAAGGTTATCACACGCCTCCTCGACGAAGGTCTGTATCCCTACACAAAACGCTACCTCGGAACATTCGCCAATCACTTCTCAACAATCGGTCTTGTCGGCATGAACGAAACCACGCTCAACGCGAAATGGCTCGGAGTGGATCTCACTCACTCCGAGGCGCAGGAGTTCGCCAAGGACGTGCTCAATCATATGCGGGAAAGGCTTTCAGACTATCAGGAACTGTACGGGGACCTTTACAATCTCGAGGCCACCCCGGCCGAATCGACCGCCTACCGTCTTGCGAAGCACGATGTCAAGAGATTCCCTGACATCAAAACCGCAAATATGGACGGAACGCCTTATTACACCAACAGCTCGCATCTTCCGGTCGGTTATACCGAGGACATTTTCTCAGCGCTTGATGTTCAGGATGAACTGCAGACGCTCTATACCTCTGGCACGGTATTCCACGCTTTCCTCGGAGAGAAACTCAACAGCTGGCAGGAGGCTGCCGCCATTGTGCGCAAAATTGCCGAGAATTACAAACTTCCCTACTATACTCTTTCCCCGACATACTCTGTCTGCCGCAAGCACGGCTACCTCATCGGCGAGCAGTTTACCTGCCCCGAATGCGGAGAGGCAACAGAGGTGTACAGCCGCATAACCGGATACTACCGTCCCGTACAGAATTTCAACGACGGTAAGGCTCAGGAGTACAGAGACCGCCGCGAATACGTTCTTTCAAAATCCGTACTTCGGCACAACGGCCCGATAAACCATGACGAGGATAAGCCGCAGGAAGCAAGTGAGCCGGACAAAGAGTGCTATGAGGACAAATACATCCTGTTTGCGACAAAGACCTGCCCCAACTGTAAGGTTGCCGTTCAGATGCTCGACAAGGCAGGAATCGAATACGAAAAGCTGTATGTTGAGGACAACGAAGAAAGAGCCCGTGAACTCGACCTTCGTCAGGCACCCACGCTTATCGTTGCAAACGGCGATTCGTTTGCAAAATACGCGGGAGTCTCCAATATAAGGAAATTTATCGACTCCGTAGTATCGTAAAAAAACAAGTCAGGCGGGGGGCGCAGACCCCCGCCTTTTATGAGGTTACAACTATGTATGACATTATTATAATCGGCGGAGGTCCTGCCGGACTCACGGCTGCTCTGTACGCAAGACGCCAGGGAAAAACCGCTCTCGTCATAGAGAAAAACTCCTTCGGCGGGCAGACGGTCTTCTCACCGAAAATAGAAAACTATCCCGGGTACGCCGAGATGTCAGGCACCGACTTTTCCGACAAGCTGGTCGATCAGATAATTTCGCAGGGAGCAGATCTCACAGTGGAAGAGGTCCTTGAGATACGTGACGGACAGATAAAAACCGTCGTTACCGACAGTGAAGAATACGCTTGCCGTTCGGTAATTATAGCAACGGGAGCCAGGCACCGCCTGCTCGGAATTGAACGCGAAGAAGATTTTATAGGAAACGGGATTTCCTTCTGCGCCGTATGTGACGGAGCGTTTTACAAGGGCAAACACGTGCTCCTTATCGGAGGCGGAAATTCCGCACTCGTAGAGGCAAATCTGCTTGCGGAAACAGTCGCGTCGCTGACAATTGTTCAGAATCTACCCGTTCTTACCGGAGAGCAGGCGCTTGCCTCAGAAGTTACCGCTCACGAAAACGTCAGAGTAATATATAATTCCGTGGTTAAGGAAATTGTCGGCCGCGACACATTCGACGGAATCATAATTGAAAATACAGTAACAGGGGAGAAAACCAAACTGCACGCCGACGGCATGTTCGTCGCCATAGGACTTGTTCCCGACACCGGAGCGTTTGTAAACACCGTGACGCTTGACGCAAGCGGCTATGTTGACGCCGACGAGAAATGTCTGACAAACCGTGAGGGCATATTCGTCGCCGGCGACTGCCGCACAAAGCAGATAAGACAGATAACAACCGCGTGCGCCGACGGCGCCGTTGCCGCGCTAGCCGCATGCAGATATATCGGATAGTTTTCAAATATCATTTTTTCAACCAGGCAACCCCGTACGAATAATGCGGGGTTGCCTTATCTTTATTCAACTGTCAAGCTCCAGCCGCATAAGAATTACCTCCTGCATTCCGCTGATTCGCGACAGAAAGCCTCTGGGATTCCTTCCGTATTCAACAAAACCCATGCTCTCGTATAATGCCAGAGCGCATTCGTTTTTTGCAACAACATCAAGCTCAATCTGAGTATAACCCGCGGCCTTTGCACATTCAACGCACGCGAATGCAAGAGCCCGTCCTGTTCCAAACCCCCAGTATGCTTTATCGACGCTGATTCCAAATGACGCGCGGTGCCTCGTTTTTTCAGCACAACCAAGCGCATCAATCCCCGCCGTTCCGATTATCTTTCCTTCAATCTCCGCTACAAGTTCGATTTCACGGTCGCTGTCCGTTTTTTTCCTCAGATATTCCCTCTCGCGTTCAAGCGTGAAAGACATTTCGTCCGGATATGTCAGAAGAAAATCCGTCTGCCCATGTGTCAGGATGAAATTGTCAAGGACCGCAGAAGCGTCGTCCTCTGTTCCGTTTCGAACAATACATGTTCTTCCGTCCCTTAATACTATTGTTTTGTAATATTCCATAACAATCACCTCAGTCTGTGATGCTGTTCCATATGCTGTCCGTTGTCAGCGTCTTCAACGGCAAAGCACTGATTAAAACAGAAAATCCGAACGTTTCATCCTATTATGACAAAGTTCGGATTTTTTCTGTATGGTGGACCTGGTGGGACTCGAACCCATGACCTCCGCGTTGCGAACGCGGCGCTCTCCCAGCTGAGCTACAAGCCCTGAACGGTATAATATTATACTTCAATTTCGCGCAGTTGTCAATAGAATACGCGGAATTTTAAATAAATATCCGAAATTTCCGTTTTTAATGCGACAAACCGCCGCATTATGCACGACTGATACCGAAGAACGCTGAGGTCCTTTCCCTTGCATCACGGTCTGCTTCTTCGACATCTTCCACTTTTCTGACTTCGCGCGCAGGCGTCTCAAGAGTGATTTTTTCAACTGCATCGGTTATAGCTTCAAAACCAACTTTTCCATCAAGAAACAGACGTACGGCTTCCTCATCGGCCGCGTTCATTGCGGCAGGCACCGTTCCACCGAGCTTGCAGGCTCTGTACGCAAGCGGTAGCAATCTGAATGTTCCGCAGTCCGGTGTGCCAAACGTCAGCTTAACAGGACGGGAAAAATCAAAGGAATGCACAAAACCTTCCGACCGTTCCGGATATGACAAAGCGTACTGAATGCACAGCCTCATATCCGGGCAACCCATCTCGGCGATTATCGAACCGTCGGCGTACTCGACCATGGAATGAACTATGCTCTGGCGGTGAACCACGACTTCGACCTGATCGGGACTCAGACCGAAAAGGTGTATTGCCTCGATCACCTCAAATCCCTTGTTCATAAGCGTTGCGGAATCTATCGATATTCTGCTGCCCATGCTCCACGTGGGGTGCGACAGAGCCTTTTCAGGTGTGACCTCAAGCAGTTCGCCGGTTTTCATTCCGTAAAACGGCCCGCCTGATGCAGTAAGTATTACTCGCCTGATTTTCTGCCCGTTCAGACACTGAAATACAGCCGAATGCTCGCTGTCTACGGGAATTATTTCAGTACCGTGCTTTTTTGCCTCGCTCATCACAAAATGGCCGGCGGTGACTATTGATTCCTTGTTGGCAAGCGCAAGTCTCTTTTTTCCTGAGCTTATCGCCGCCAGCGTGGGGCGAAGACCGGCAACTCCGGAAACAGCGTTAAGTACCGTGTCGCATCCGTCGACCGAGGCGATATACTCGGCGGCTTCTGCGCCGGTAATGACTTTTGTGCATGTATCTGCAATTCTTACTTTAAGATCGGCGGCGGCCGACGGATCTGCCACGCCGCAGAGCGCGGGCCGGAATTCCCTCACCTGTTCCTCAAGAGCCTTTACGTTTCCGTGCCCCGCGACTGCATATACGCATATACCGTTTTTACGGCAAACGTCAAGCGTCTGCGTGCCTATTGATCCGGTAGAACCCAGCAGGATAAGAGATCCGGTCATCTGAACACCTCGCAGAACGGAACATAAATATAAAGCAGATAGATAAACGGCGAGGTGATTATTATCGAATCAAATCTGTCAAGAACTCCGCCGTGCCCCGGGAAAAGCCTGCCGTAATCCTTTATTCCGTAATGCCGCTTGATTAGAGACATGATGAGATCGCCGCACTGCGACAGGAGCGAGCAGACAAAAGATATGACGATTATCGCGATATATGAAACATCAACACCGAATATCCGGTTCATGGCAAAACAGTAGAGTGCCGACAACAGAACGGCAAAAAGCGTCCCCCCTATCGAGCCCTCTACCGTCTTTTTGGGACTGACAGATGGAATCAGTTTGTGTCTGCCGATCGCCATACCGCAGAAATATGCAAAAGTATCCGTCATCCATGAAATGACAAACGGAAGAAAAACGGCATAAATTCCCGCTCCGCTCAGATCCCGCAAAAAAACAAGCGATGTCAGGCCGAAGGAGGCATATGAGATATAACCGACGGAAGCCGCAGTGTCGCTGACTGCAAGCCTGCCGCCTGAAAACAGAGCGATTACTGAAGACAGAACGAAATAACAGAAATATAGAGCAAAAATTAATTCAATTTTTCTGCCCGCATACCTTGCGATGAAAGGAGCAGCCGCAGATACAACAAAGGAAAATGCGAGAAGCAATGCGCTGAAATCAAGCCCGGCGCACCTGAGCATCTCGTATGCGGCTACAATCGAAAGAAATGCCACAAGTACAGGAAAAGCCACCGTATCGGAAAAGATAAAGAACGGCACGAGAACTGCCGTCATCACGACCGCGGTAATAATTCTTGTTTTCATTATAATCCCCCGTATCTGCGTTTTCTGCCGTAATAATCCTCAAGGCATCTGTCAAGCTCTTTTGCGTCAAAGTCCGGCCACAGCACGTCAGAAAAACAGAATTCCGAATAGGCGCAGTCCCACAGGAGGAAATTCGAGATTCTCTTTTCCGAGCCCGTCCTGATAATAAGATCAGGGGATGGGGAATGTGCCGTATAAAGCGCGCCTGTTATGTCATCCTCTGTGACGGTTTTCTTTCCATCGCTTATGAGTTTGTTTACGGCATGTACGATGTCCGCTCTGCCTCCGTAGTTGACCGCAATGTTGAGAGTGAAAAAATTACCGCTTGTAGTCTCCTCAAGCGCCGTCATGCGTGCTGCGGTCTTTTCGCCGAACGGCGATTTATCGCCCAGAAAACGGACCGCTATATTTTTCTTCCCGCATTCTTTCTCAGCGTATCCGAGATATTCGGAAAAAATTTTCATTATGGCAGTGACCTCGCTCTGAGGACGCCGCCAGTTTTCGGTTGAAAAAGCGTAAACCGTGACCGTGCTGATGCCGAGGTCGCCGCAATATTCGACTATATTCCGGAACGCCTTGGCGCCGGCCGTGTGCCCGGCGGTGCGAGGAAGGCCCCGCGCAGCGGCCCATCTCCCGTTACCGTCCATTATGAAGGCTATATGCCTGATTGAGCTGATATTTTCCATACCTTAAAAACCCCCGGAAGACCGGGGGATACAATCAGATTGCCATTACTTCCTTCTGTTTTTTGGCCGTCACTCCGTCGATATCCTTGATATACTTGTCTGTCAGATTCTGAATATCTTTTTCGGCCTGCTTTTCTTCGTCTTCGGTAAGCTCTGATTTCTTCTGCATCGCCTTCGCCTTTTCGTTGGCGTCTCTGCGGATATTCCGGACGGCGACCTTTGCCTCCTCGCCCATTTTGGCGACCTGCTTTGAGATCTCCTTGCGGCGCTCCTCAGTCAACGTGGGGAAATTAAGTCTTATCACCTTGCCGTCGTTCTGAGGAGTGATACCCAGATCGGAAGCAAGAATGGCGCGCTCTATTGATTTAAGCGTGCTTGCGTCCCACGGCTGAATGGCTAGAGTTCTCGCGTCAACAGTGGAAATCTGTGCGAGAGAATTTATAGGCGTAGGGCTTCCCCAGTATTCAACGGAAATCTTGTCAAGTACGGTTGTGCTTGCGCGGCCTACACGTATCGTTCCCAGTTCGTACTCGTAGGAAGCGATCGTTTTCTTCATTTTTTCTTCGAATTCGTTTGTATTAAATTTCATCTTTCTGCATCTCCTTTTTTATTTTACTATAGTTCCTATTTTTTCGCCGCATACGGCGCGCACAAGATTATCCGGATCTGTAATACCGAATATGTGCAGCGGAATCGCATTGTCCTTGCCGAATGACGCGGCGGTGGAGTCAATTACCCGCAGTTCCTTGCTTAATATGTCCATATAAGACAGTTCATCAAGGCGCACGGCGGACGGATCGGTTTTCGGATCAGACGTGTACACGCCGTCTACGTTCTTTGCCATCATGACAACGTCCGCGTTTATCTCCGCCGCACGGAGCATTGCCGCCGTATCGGTCGAGAAAAACGGGCATCCCGTTCCGCAACCGAATATTACGACGTCTCCCTTCTCAAGGTGATGCACTGCGCGGTTCCGTATGTACGGCTCAGCCACTTCGTGCATAGCTATGGCAGTCATAACCCTTGAAGGAACGTCAATGGTTGCAAAACAGTCCTGAATGGCAAGCGCATTTATCACCGTCGCGAGCATACCCATATGATCCGCCCGCGTTCTGTCCATTTTATCGCCCATTCTTCCGCGCCAGATATTTCCCGCTCCGACAACAAGAGCAACCTGAACGCCGAGTTCCGTGCACTTTTTTATCGCAAGGCAAATTTTTTCGAGAAAATCATAATTGAGAATCCCGTCGCTAATACCGTGTGCAAGCGCCTCTCCGGAAAGCTTGATGAGCACGCGTTTATACTTAATCTGCGTCTGCATTACCGTCACCGTCCCAAAGTCTTTTTGAACATTATTCATGCCGATTATACATAATAAAATTATACCACATATTAACCGGTTTGTAAAGGGGTTTTCGAAATAATCAGAAAAAAATAACTCGCCCGGAAAATGAAAGTTTATGTATGTCTTCCTTCATTTTTACGCCTGTTTTGGCTGATTTAAAGCGATTTTAACATTGGTTTTGAATAATTTACAATTTTATAAAAGATTTTTAATAGTTTTTTAACATAAAAATTCATACAAAATGATATAATATTGTGCACAGTCAGGGGGAAAGATCAAAAATGACGTCAAACTATCACTTGAAAAACTGGATAAACGAAACCGCGGCAATGACCAGTCCCGACCGGATTGTATGGATCGACGGTTCGGCGGAACAGAAAAAAGAGCTTGAGGAACAGGCGGTAAAAACAGGCGAGCTTATAAGGCTCAATCAGGAAAAATACCCCGGTTGCTTTCTTCACAGAACAGCAGTCAATGACGTGGCGCGCGTCGAGGGACGCACCTTTATATGCACAAGAAAAAAAGAGGACGCCGGCAACATCAACAACTGGATCGACCCCGAGGAATGCTACGCAAGACTGAAAAAGATTTTTCGCGGCTCCATGCGCGGCAGAACGATGTATGTTATTCCCTACTCAATGGGTCCTGTTGGCTCGGAGTTTTCCAAAATCGGGATTGAACTTACTGACTCGATTTACGTTGTGCTCAATATGCTGATCATGACAAGAGCCGGAAAAAAAGTCCTTGATATGCTCGGCGACAGCCCCGATTTTATAAAGGGACTGCATTCAAAGGCGGAACTTGACGAGAACAACCGCTATATATGTCATTTCCCGGAGGACAACACTATCTGGTCCGTAAACTCCGGATACGGCGGCAACGTATTGCTCGGAAAAAAATGTTTTGCCCTGCGCATCGCATCATACCTCGGCAGAAAAGAGGGGTGGATGGCTGAGCACATGCTTATCCTCGGCATTCAGTATCCGGACGGCGAGATAAAATACATTGCCGCCGCCTTCCCTTCCGCGTGCGGAAAAACGAATCTGGCAATGCTCGTCCCTCCTGATTTCCTCAGAAAAAAAGGATATCGCATTTACTGCGTCGGAGACGACATCGCATGGCTCAGAATCGGAAAGGACGGACGTCTCTGGGCGGTGAATCCCGAAAACGGCTTTTTCGGCGTAGCGCCGGGAACAAACGAAAAAACAAATCCCAACGCACTGGCAACAACGGTCAGAAATACAATCTTTACAAACGTAGCGCTGAATACCGATGACAACACGGTCTGGTGGGAAGGGCTGGACGACTGCCCACCCGAGCACTGTATAGACTGGCGCGGCAACGAATGGCATTACGAAAACTATCGCAAGGATGACAAAACAACCTGCGCCGCTCATCCGAATTCAAGGTTCACTGCCCCAATGGAGAATTGCCCGTGCCTGACTGCAGATCACGAAACGACCGAAGGGTTCCCTATATCCGCGATAGTATTCGGCGGGAGACGTGCAAAAACCGCTCCGCTCGTATACCAGTCGTTCAACTGGCAGCACGGAACGTTTGTCGGCTCGATTCTCGCGTCGGAGACTACCGCCGCCGCATCGGGGCAGGTGGGAGTTGTGCGTCGCGACCCGATGGCTATGCGCCCGTTCGTGGGCTACAACATGGGCGACTATTTTGCTCACTGGCTGGAAATGGGTAAAAAAATACCCTGCCCGCCTCCGATATTCAACGTGAACTGGTTCCGCACCGATGAAAACGGACACTTTATCTGGCCCGGTTTCGGAGACAACCTGCGCGTTATTCTCTGGATTCTGGAAAGAGCGGCCGGCAACGCCGAAGCCGTCAGAACTCCCGTCGGATACGTGCCCGCCGAAGGAGGCATAGATCTGACAGGCCTGAAACTTAAAAACGACGACGTAGCCAAGCTTCTTGAAATCGACCGTGACGCCTGGCTTAAAGACGCAGAAAACATCGGAGAGTTTTACGACATGATAGGCGACAGAATGCCGCATGAACTGTACGACGAGCTCGACGCACTGAAAAAAAGGCTTTCGGAATAACGAAAAAAACAGACTGATTTTTGTGTCAGTCTGTTTTTTGATCAGAGCTGTTCTGGAATGATTTTGCCGTTCGTTGTGGAGTAAAAAAACAGATTCCACCTACGGGAAGCATAAAAGCCGCCCGCTGAATGACGTGACCGCCCTTTAAACAGAAATGGGATAGACTGAGGCGATAGCACTCGCGTCTCCAATAGCAACGTACGTACAGGACTCGTATACGGCGCGACTTGAAAGCAGATGCTACTGCAAATCACCAAACATTTTTTATTTATCGTTTCGCACAAAAACCTGTAATACTGTTCTGGGCAAAGTCAATAAATGGTTCGACGCAGTCAATCTTACGAAAAAAAGGAGCGTACTAAATTGGGATTTTACGAAAATCAAAAACGGAATATCGAAACTGTTGACAAACGGGTGAAAAAGTAATATAATATTACTTTGAAAAACAAAAACTCAGGAGCACGACATGGACAAATTCACGGATGCGGTCAGAAACCGCTCAAAAGAGCACGGCAGCATAGTTTTCTGGAGCTGGAACTCAAAACTTGACGCCTGCGATCTGAAAAGGCAGATAAAGGACATGCATAATATCGGAATGCGCGGTTTTTTTATGCACGCGCGCCCGGGACTCATCACCGGGTACATGTCCGACGAATGGTTCGACGCGGTTCGGCTCTGCATCGACGAAGCGGAAAAATACGGCATGGAGGCGTGGGCGTATGACGAAAACGGCTGGCCATCCGGATTTGCGGGCGGGATGCTGCTGAATGACCCGAGCAACTACGCCAAGGGCGTTTCTTACGAAAAAAGCGACGTATTCCCTGCCGGAGATTACGATCTGCTCGGAGTATACGTTATGCGAAACGGCGTACCGGAAAAAGTGTCCGCTCCCGAAGACGGAGCGACCTATCATGTTTTCAGACGTACGACCGACCGCTCCTACGTCGACCTTATGGACAGAAAGGTCACCGACCGTTTTATCGCATCAACATACGAGGAATACAAAAAGAGGCTCGGGCAAAAATACTGGTCAAGACTTCGCGGCTTTTTTACCGACGAGCCGCAGTATTTCAGATGGGGCACCGCATGGTCAGACACCTTTTTCACGACGTTTGAGAAGCGCTTCGGCTATTCTGTTTACGACGCAATCCCCGCTCTGTTTCTTGATTTTGACGGCAGCAATGAAAAGCGCTACGACTACTACCTTCTCTGTCACGAACAGTTTTACGGCAATTATCTCAAGCCTCTTTATGAGTGGTGCGACAGCAACGGCACGCTGCTGACCGGGCACGGCATCGAGGAATGGGGACTTGAATGTCAGATGACCTGCTGCGGCGGCATCATGCCCTTCTATCGCTACGAACACATTCCCGGCATTGACTACCTCGGCAGACCCGTAAAAAACGCGATGGGCTGCAGACAGATAGACTCGGTCTGCGCACAGCTCGGCAAGAAAACCGTGCTGACCGAATCCTTTGCCGGGTGCGGCTGGGACGTCACGCCGAGGGAGCTTAAAAGAATTGCAGACATGCAGTTCGCGAACGGGGTAAATCTGATTTGCGAACACCTCTATCCCATGTCCGAGGCCGGGCAGAGAAAGCGCGACTATCCGCTCCATTATTCCGAACACAGCACCTGGCATATGGAATTCGAACAGTTCGAAAAGCACTACGCACACCTCGGCGCCGCCCTGTCCGAGGGGACCGAGGACGCAAACGTTCTGGTTCTTCACCCGATTCGCTCGGCGTATCTGTTTTTCGGCAAGGACGGCTACGAGGCCGGCTGTCCGGAATCGGCCGCCGAAATGAAAAGGCTGGACAGAGAATTCGACATTCTTGTTGAGAAACTGTCGGCTGACGGGATCGCATACCATTTCGCCGACGAAAGTCTGCTGCGGGAATTCGGAGAAGTGAGGGGCAACAGGATCACAATCGGCAAATGCGAATACGACACGCTGCTTATTCCGTACTGTCACACAATAGACGGCACAACTGCCGAAATGATAAAAAAATACGCCGAAAACGGCGGAAAGATCTGTCTTGCCGGACGCGCCCCCGACAGGATAGACGGCAGAAAGAGCGAAATGCCTTTTATCAGGAACAGCGTAACCTACGATGAAGTGAAGGAATCCTCGCCTGTCGGAATCACTGCGTCAGCAGGAAGAGAATTTCTTCATTCAATGTCGAGAACGGCGGGCGGTTGCAGAGTCGTATTCGTCGCAAATACCGGTGCGGAAACTCTTGAAAACGTGAATATCCGCATAAGAAAATGCGGAAAGGTTTGCGAGCTTGTGCCGGAGACGCTGGAAAAAAGAGCGGTCTGCGGATATACCGAGAACGGAGACGTTTTTGTAACGCATTCGTTCGGACCGTCAGAGTCACTGCTGCTTATTGAGGACGAAAACGCGGAAATGACGGACGCATTGCCGCAAGCCGGCGAAGTGATAAACCTTGCAGCCATGCGCTTTACTTTCGAGAGAATACCGGAAAATTCGTTTAAAATCGATTATGCCCGCGTGAGCAAAAACGGCGGGGAACTCTCTGAAAAAAGGCCGATAGCAAGGATAAGGGACGAGCTCCTGCGGGAAAACTTCAAGGGAGAGCTTACGCTAGAATACGAATTTACAACGGATTTTATCCCCGGCAAACTGCTTTTCGTTACCGAGCCTCAACAGTGCGGCGAGGTGTCTGTCAACGGCAGGAATGTCGTTCCGTCAGATAAATACGCTCGGATAGACCGCCATTTTGTCGGTTGCCCTATAGAAAACTATATAAAAGCAGGTTCGAATACGATCAGGATGAATATCCCGTACAGTCAGCCGGATCGGGTCTTCAACGTGCTGTTCGGTACCGACAACGAGGCAACGCGCAACAGCCTGACCTTTGGCACCGAAATTGAGGATATTTATCTTTTCGGCTCATTCCGTGCGCTTAACGATGACGCGCTTTCGCTTGAAAATGACGGCGTGTACAGGGCAACCGAAAAATTCACATTAGGCCGCCAGAAAGAAGATATCGACATAAAAGACATAACTTCCGACGGTTACGCCTTCTTCAGCGGAGAAATGCGCGTGACGGCGGACTATGTCTATAACACAGGAATGCCGTCTGTACTGAAGGCCGACGGCAGATACGCCGTTGTTGATATTTCAGTAAACGGCAAGCGCATACCGCGAGATATTTTCGCCGAGTCGTTCGATTTGTCAGAATACCTTCATGAAGGAAAAAACAGGCTTGATCTGCGCGTGGTCTTCTCTCCGAGAAACCTTATGGGTCCGCACCACTGCATCCATGGTGAGCCGTTTGCCGGACCAAGGGACTTTTCCTTTGAAAAGGGATGGATAAACGGCGTCTGCCCGGACTACGTCCCCGGATATGCGCTTGTTAAAGCGGGATTGTAAAATCAATACGAGGCATATTTGCGTACAGATATTGACAAACCGGAAAAAATGTAGTATAATATTTTTATATCTTATATTTTTAGGAGTTTATTTGTCCGATGGACACAGACGGCAGTATACCTTTACGACGTAATATTATAAAAACAAACAGAAAAATCGTGAGGAACAAAGCATGAACGGCTATGCGATACAGATCCTCGTGATTTTTCTGCTTTTATTTTTCTCGGCCTTTTTCTCGGCAACCGAGACTGCTTTTTCTTCGCTGAACAGAACAAAACTTCACTCACTCGCGGAAAGTGGAATAAAAAAAGCCGGAAAAACTCTGAAACTCTGCGATAAATACGACAACCTGCTCACTACCATACTGATAGGCAACAATATTGTCAATATCGCCATGTCCTCCATAGGCACGGTCATGTTCGTCGCGCTGCTCGGCAACTCCGGAGCAACAGTCTCAACAATCGTCCTTACGTTGCTTGTGCTTATATTAGGTGAGATAACCCCCAAGTGTATTGCCAAAAGATTCCCGGAGCGTTTCGCCATTGCCGTCACACCAGCAATCACCTTTTTCATTTATATTCTGCGCCCCTTAAGCTTTGTTTTTTCAGGAATCGCCTCGCTTGTCGCACGTATCGTAAAGGGCGGCGGCAGCGAAAGAAAGCTGTCGCAGGAAGAACTGCTTCTGCTCGTGGAGGAGGTTGAGAATGAAGGCACGCTCGACACTGAAGAAAGCCAGCTTGTCAGAAACGCGATAGAATTTTCCGACGTGCGCGCCGTCGACGTACTGACGCACAGGACAAACGTGGTAGGCGTTGACGTAAACTCAGGCCGCAACGAGGTAAGAGAGACGTTCGAAAAAACACGTTTTTCACGCCTGCCTGTTTATGAAAACAGCATTGACAACATTGTAGGCATACTGAATCTGCGTCAATTCTTCGTAAACCGGGGAGCAGACATAAGGGATATTATCGAAAAACCGCTGTTTGTTCTGGGAACCGAGAAAATCGACAATATCCTTCACACGCTTCAGAAAGAAAAGACGGGCATGGCGGTAGTGCTTGACGAATACGGCGGTACCCTCGGAATACTAACCGTTGAGGACATAGTTGAAAAACTTGTCGGGGAAATCTGGGACGAGCACGATGAGATTTCCACAGAGATAAAAAAGAACCCCGACGGAACGTACACGGTTGACGGCAGCACCCCACTCGACAGCCTGTCAGAGAAGCTCGACACTGATTTTGACACCGAGTCAGTCACCGTCGGCGGATTTGTCACAGAACAATTCGGCCGCATCCCAGAACCGGGAAATGTTATAGAATATAATAACCTTGTGTTCCTTGTGACCGAGGCTGACTTGAAAAAGATAGAAACCGTAAATATTTCCGTAAAAGAGGATTTGCAAAATGAAAATATCGACGCAAACTGACGCCGCTTCCGCTTATTTTGGGGAAAGAAAAGCTGTTGAACTGATTGCCGGAGCCGGATTTGACGCATGGGATTTTTCCATGTTCGGAATGACCGGATACGACTATAAAACAAAAACATTTTCCGAAACCGCACACCCGCTGTCAGGCAGCAATCGCCTGCGCTTTGCAAGAGAACTCAGACACATTGGAAACGAATGCGGGATCGAATGCAACCAGTCGCACGCTCCGTTTCCAAGCATTATGCCTCAAATCCGCGACTGGCTGCTGCGCGCCATAGAATGCACCGCAGAGGCAGGCGGAAAAATATGCGTGATTCATCCCGACAACAACGGCTCTCCAGAGCAAAATGCGGAAATGTACAACGAGCTTCTTCCCTTCGCAAAGCAGTGCGGAGTCAGAATCGCCACCGAAAACATGTGGAACTGGAGCAGAGAGCTCGGCCACTCGGTATTTGCCGCCTGCGCAACTCCGGAGAGTTTCAATGCACATCTTGACGCTGTAATCGACGATTACCTCGTCGCATGTCTTGACATAGGCCACGCGGAAATGCTCGGGTCAGACACCTGCGCGGTCGAAATGGTGGAGAAACTGGGGCCAAGACTTCAGGCGCTCCATATTCACGACAACGACAAACTGAACGACTCACATCAGCTGCCGTTCTCGATGAGCATAGATTTTCCGCCAATCATAAATGCGCTGAAGAAAGTCGGCTATCCGGGATTTTTTACCCTTGAATGCGACAATTATATAAGCTCTCACAGAGGAGAACGCATAGCGGAAGACCTGCGAGACATGCGCTCAGCAGCAAAAAGGCTCGCCGAAATGTTCGAAAATTTGTAAAAGAACAGTGTACAGACAGAATATTCCCGAAAAAAACAGACTGACCGGATGAAATCAGTCTGTTTTTTTATGTTGTTCTTCTATCTTGCAATAAGAAAACCGGCAATCATAAAGTCGGCGTTCCCGCTTTCAAATCTGACGGCATGCTCTTTTGCTTGTTTATCAAAGAAAACTGTGAGCGGTCTGTTCCCGTCATTCTCCCTTTTTTCATAGGTGCCGCCGTCAACAGAAATCATAAGCTGACTGCTCCCTTTTCCGGCGAAAAACAGAGAGAAAACGCTCCCGCGGAACGTTATCTCGAGCGGCCTGCCGTCTGGGGGCGGCATAAGAGCTCCACTGTATTCCGCAAGGCACGATCTGCTGACACATCCGTCGTAATAAATCCAGTTTCCGGCATATTCCCTCAGCCGGGCGCCGTGTATGAATTCGCGTATTCCAATATCACGGCAAAGAAAATGCTTCGGAACTGCCTTTGCTTTCAT
>JAFZTO010000147.1 GCA_017618795.1 Clostridia bacterium
ATGATTGCTGACAACGGTACGCTCGGCGAGGTCAACGAGTGGGGCAAGCGCCGTCTTGCGTACCCCATCAACGACCTGAACGAGGGTTACTATACTCTCGTAAATTTCGAGGCTCCCACGGATTTCCCGGCAGAGCTGACACGTGTTCTCGGCATCACCGACGGCGTAATGCGCCACATGGTTATCGCAAAGAACAAGTAATCAAGGAGGTAAGTTATGGCTAATTTCAACTATAACAGAGTGATCCTTGGCGGACGGCTCACAGCCGACCCCGAGCTCAAGACCACTTCGAACGGGACCTCGTGGACCAGCTTCTCCGTAGCCGTGAACAGAAACTACGGCGGATCGCAGGACGGGCAGGAGCGCCAGGCCGACTTTATCAACTGCGTCGCCTGGAGAGTAAACGCCGAGTTCATTACACGCTATTTCCGCAAGGGCAGCTCAATTGCCCTTGAGGGCACGCTCCAGAACAGGAGCTGGACCGACAACAACAACCAGAAGCGTTACGTCACCGAGGTGATTGTTGACAGAGCGATGTTTGTCGACTCAAAGGGTGAAAACGAGGGAAGATCGGCAGTCGGAGGCTCCGAGCCCGCATTCTCATCCGGCAGCGACACAAGCGGATTTGACGATCTGTCAAGTAACGACGATCTGCCGTTCTGACCTGTTTTTTTCTGAAAAAACAGGAAAAAGACTTTTGTAAAAGCTGCCGCAACCCCTATCGACAGGAAGAGCGAAGCCGTACAAAAGTTCTTTGCTTACTTTCTTCCAGGAAAGTAAGCGCAAAATCTAACAGGAGGAAAAAATCTTATAATGGATATTGAAGAAAAGGTTGAAGATCTGGTAGCGGAAGCCGCAGAGGACGCCGCAGCCGAGGCCGCGGAAGCAGCTGAAGAGGCTGCCGAAGCAATCGAAGAGGCCGCCGCGGAGATCGCGGAAGAGGCCGGAGAAGTTCCCGCAGAGGAGAAGAAATCCGCAGATGAAGCTCCCGCAAAGAGGCCTGTCCGCCAGATAAGAAGACGCAGAAAGGTCTGCATCTTCTGTGAGGACAAGATCGACTACGTCGACTACAAGGACGTGGGCAGACTCCGCAAGTGCATCACCGAGCGCGCCAAGATACTTCCGCGCAGAGTCACCGGCACGTGCGCCATGCATCAGCGCCAGCTGACCGTCGCCATCAAGAGAGCCCGCCATATGGCGCTTCTCCCCTATCTTGACGACTGATCACAAAGTTAAACTATACTAAGAAAAACCGCCACCGGGGCGGTTTTGTTTTATTTTTCCCCGCATCTTGCAGGAAGCGGGTTGAAAATCATCTTAAAGTATGGTATAATATATATATCTTTATTTTCGGAGAAAAATTATGGCACAGGATAAAAAACTTGTTGAATCAATAACCCCGATGGAGACCGACTTTGCACAGTGGTACACCGACGTCGTAAAAAAGGCAGACCTCGTCGACTACTCGTCGGTCAAGGGCTGCACGGTGTTCAGACCCTACGGCTACGCGATATGGGAGAACATAAAGAACATACTCGACTCGAAACTGAAGGAGACGGGTCACGAGAACGTGTACATGCCCATGTTCATACCCGAATCCCTGCTCCAGAAGGAGAAGGACCACGTCGAGGGCTTCGCGCCCGAAGTCGCGTGGGTGACGATCGGAGGGAGCGAGCCGCTTGCCGAAAAGCTGTGCGTCCGCCCGACCTCCGAAACGCTGTTCAGCGAGCATTACGCGAACATCATCAAGTCGTGGCGCGACCTGCCCAAGCTCTACAACCAGTGGTGCTCGGTGGTCAGATGGGAGAAAAACACCCGTCCGTTCCTGCGCACGCGCGAGTTCCTCTGGCAGGAAGGGCACACCATGCACGCGACGAAGGAGGAGGCGAGGGAGGAGACCCTTTTCATACTCAACACCTACGCCGAGCTGTGCGAAAAATACCTCGCCATACCCGTCATAAAGGGTCCGAAGACGCCGTCCGACAAGTTCGCGGGAGCCGAGGACACATACGCCATCGAGGCGCTGATGCACGACGGCAAGGCCCTTCAGGCAGGGACCTCGCACTATTTCGGCGACGGCTTCGCACGCGCCTTCGACATAAAGTTCACCGATAAAAACAACCGCCAGCAGTACCCGTTCCAGACCTCGTGGGGCGTGACCACAAGGCTCATCGGCGCAATAATCATGGCGCACGGCGATGACAGCGGCCTTGTGCTGCCGCCTGCGGTCGCACCCATACAGGTTGTCATTATTCCCGTTGCGCAGCATAAGCCCGGAGTGCTCGAAAAGGCGTCCGCTCTCCGCGACCGCTTAAAAGCCGCGGGCATACGCGTAAAGCTCGACGACTCCGACAACTCCGCCGGCTGGAAGTACTCCGAATACGAGATGAAGGGCGTTCCCGTGCGCCTCGAGATAGGCCCGAGGGACATCGAGGCGAACCAGTGCGTGCTCGTCTCGCGCCTCGACCGTTCCAAAAAGACCGTCTCGCTCGACGATCTTGAGCGCGAGGCGGCCGACAGACTCGAGGAGGTGCGCTCGGGGCTTTACGAACGCGCTCTGAAAAACATGAACGACCGCACGAGGGCCGTAACCTCGATCGCCGAAATAAAGGATTCGCTCGAAAAGACCGGC
>JAFZTO010000148.1 GCA_017618795.1 Clostridia bacterium
GAGGTTGTCGCAGTCGTACAGCTGATACTGCCCGTGGGTCATGGCCGAGAACAGTATCTGCGCTTACATCAGATAGCATCCGCGGAATGGACCGTATGCCGTCCCCTCCCAGTGCATTCCCGACGCAATGAAGTAGTTCTGCGCCGGCGCGATGTTGGATATCAGGCGCTTGGCTACGTAATTGTATATGTTGGGATATTCGTCGTACACGGCGATGGCGAACGACAGGTAGCTCTTCTGTATCTGACACTCGACGGTATGATGGGATATCGCGCCTTCCTTCGACGGAGGGCAGCCGACCTCCATTCTTGACGCAAGATTCTTAAGCGTTCCGAAGACTATCTGTTCCCTGTCGGCCTCGGTAAGCTGATCGTAGCACCAGTCGTACACGCATCCCGCGACGTACATGACCGCACCGTAGCCACGGTACGGGTCGAAATCCTTTTCGCAGTCGACGTCAAGTATCGTCTGCTTTATGGCGTATATCGCCTTCTGCGCGTAAAGTGCGTCGCCGGTCAGCGCGTAATAGAAGGCCATGGCCTCCACGCGACCCAGTTCGACAAGATCAAGCTCGCCTCCCTTTGAGGCGGATTTTATAGTCTTGCGGGCAAAGCTGACGAGCGTCCTGTAGGCTGAATTGTTGGCGTCGGTCTCCAGATTGGCGATGATGGCCGCAAGATCGTCCGAGTTGAACATTACCCTCGGGTGCTCTCCGGCCGTCGGAGTGACCGGAGGAGTACCGATCTTTGAGGTGAAATTGCGCTCGTACTTCCCGACCGTTCCGAAATCCTCGGTTTTGAACGAGGCGTTGCGCTCCCTGTATTTTTTCACCTCGGCGCTTTCCTCGACGGGAGGCTTTGTTTCTGCCCCGGCTCCGGACGTTTCCTCACTTCCGGTGTCTGCGCCGGGCGTCACGCCCCGGCTGCAGGCGATGAACACGCATACAGCGGCGATTATAACAAAAAGTAATGCAAGTACCTTTTTCATCTCTGCACTCTTCCGGAGCCGTCGCCGCCCGCGAGCTTTTCGACCTCCTTTACGGTCACGCGGTTGAAGTCTCCCTCAACCGAATGCTTGAGCGCCGACGCAGCGACCGCAAATTCAACGGCCTCCTGCGGCGCCTTCCCTTCAAGCAGAGAGTATATAAGTCCGGCGCCGAACGAATCTCCTCCGCCCACGCGGTCGACGATGTGGACGTTGTAGGACTTCGAGAAGAAACATTCCCCGCCGTCGTATAGCATGGCCGCCCAGCCGTTGTCGCTGGCGGATATCGATGTGCGCAGGGTTATGGCAACCTTCTCAAATCCGAATCTGTCTGCAAGCTGTTTTGCGACGGATCTGTAGCCGTCCGTGTTGAGCTGCCCGCCTTTTATGTCGTTGTTTTCCGGCTCGATGCCGAACACGTCCTTGGCGTCCTCTTCGTTGGCGATGCATACGTCCACGTACCGGCAAAGTTCGGTCATCGCCACTCGCGCCTGATCCCTTGTCCAGAGTTTGCCGCGGTAGTTTAAGTCGCAGGATATCTTCAGCCCGTGCTTTTTCGCGGCGCGGCACGCCTCAAGGCAGATCTGCACAAGATTGGACCCGAGAGCCGGGGTGATGCCTGTGAAATGGAACCACTCCGCTCCGTCGAAAATATCGTCCCAGTCGAAATCCGAGGAAGACGCTTCCTGTATTGCAGAATGGGCGCGGTCGTAAATGCAGACCGATCCGCGCTGAGAAGCTCCCTTCTCCAGAAAATAGATTCCCACTCTGTCGCCGCCGCGCACGATCTTCGAGGTATCCACGCCGAAATAACGCAGGGAATTTACCGCCGCCTGGCCTATCGCGTGGACCGGGAGCTTGGTCACGTATCTGCTGTCAAGCCCGAAATTGGCGAGCGAGACCGCCACGTTGGCCTCTCCTCCGCCGAAGGTCGCCTGCATCTGGTCGTCCTGGAAAAATCTGTAATATCCGTTCGGCGCTAACCTGAGCATTATCTCGCCGAATGTGACCACCCTATTCATTGCCTTGCCTCCTTCACTATCTCAACAGAACGGCGGCAGAGATCGGTTATCTCGCCGAAGCGGCCGTTCTCGATAAGATCCGCCGTGACCATGTACGAACCGCCGCAGGCGCACACCGCTTTGCAGGAGATGTATTCTTTCAGGTTTTTGAGCGAGATGCCGCCTGTAGGCATTACCTTGACCATCGGGAACGGAGCGCTCATCGCCTTAATTTTTGCAATCCCGCCGGACTGCTCCGCCGGGAAGAACTTCAGCACCTCAAGCCCGAATTTTATAGCCGCCTGATATTCCGACGGAGTCGTGCATCCCGGGTAAACGGGGATGTCTCTTTCAACGCAGTATCCGACAAGTTCGGGATCAAAGCCGGGGGAGACTATGAACTGCGCTCCGGCAGAAACAGCCTTGTCGATCTGCTCCGTTGTAAGCACCGTTCCGGCTCCGACGAGTATTTCCGGATGCGTCCTTCGCATTGTCTCTATCGCCTTTTCGGCGCCCGCCGCGCGGAACGTAACCTCGGCTACCGGCACTCCGCCTTCGCAGAGAGCCCCCGCAAGCGGCTCCGCGTCCCGTCCGGGATTTGCAAGCTTTATTACGGGAACTACCCCGATATCCGCTATTCTTTTATCTACGTTTTTCAAAAAAATGTCTTCCTTTCTGACGTCACCAAATGTTCAGTATAATTTTACTACTTTTTTTTATGCAAATCAATTGCTTTTTTTATCAATCCATATTGCATTTTCTGACAGGTTGTGCTATAATATATCTGCGGAGGGCGTTATGAACTACACAAACATTTTTTCCGACTCGGATATATGCTTCACAAGCAAGAAGGAAATAAATCCGGACGACATAATCTACAACTTTCACATTCACTCGGATTACGAACTGTACTGCTTTGTTTCCGGCAACGTCGATTACATCGTGGAGGGAACGGCGTATCACATGCAGCCGGGCGGCGTGCTACTGCTCAGACCCGGCGAAATTCACAAGGTCAGGATCCTTTCCGACGCGCCTTACGAACGGTATGTGATATATTTCAACCGCTCGACGATCGAAAGCGTTGACCCGAAGTGCGCTCTGCTGAAGCCGTACGACGAGCGTCAGATCGGCACGGCTAATTACTACCCTCCGGAGGTCTTTACGGGCATAAAGCCCATCGACATAATAAGCGAGATCGACAACAGCGCCCCGGGAAGCTACGATATTTTCCGCGCGCGGATAATAAGCCACCTTCTGGCGGTTCTCGGAAAGATCTACGTCGTTTTCTTTGCCAAGGACAAAGCCGAAATTAACGAAACGAGCATCGACAGCATGCTGAACTACATCGACTCGCATCTCGGCGCCGAAAAACTCAACTCGACGCTGCTTTCAAAGAAATTCTACATGAGCGAAACCGAGCTCAACCGCGCTTTCAAAAGGGCGACCGGCCTGCCCGTCGGCAAGTACATCAACATTAAACGTCTTATTCTCGCACGTGATCTGCTGAAAAAGGGGATGCCGGCAAACGAGGTGTCGCTCCGCTGCGGCTTCAACGACTATTCGACCTTTTTCCGGGCTTACAAAAAACAATTCGGTGCAAACCCCAAGGTTCACATGTCGTAAGCCTTCCGGAAATCTGCAAAAGGCACAGGCGTCCAGCAGCCTGTGCCTTTCTTCAGATACCATTCCGGCTTTTTTTTATTTTATCCCGTATCTTGCCTTTATTTCCGTAAAATCGAAATCGTATCTCGGACTGTATCCGGATATTTCCAGTTCTCTGCACAGCGTGTCGAAGAACATCCGGTAGCCCATCGTGTTCGGATGAATGCCGTCAACCGACAGAAGCGGCTTGTATACCACGTCCATAGTCTCAAGAGCCTGTCTGAAAATATCCGAATAAAATATCATTTTCAGACCCTTCTCCGCCGCGACGCGGCAGGTAATATCGGATATTTCGTTCATTCTCGGAATATAGGTATTGAGCGGAACTCCGTCAAGGACAAAGTCAGACTCGTAAAGGTACGGCTGAACCAGAATGATTTCCGCATGAGTATTTTTCATGAGCAGATCGACAAGCTTTCTGTATTCGGCCTCGACGTTTTCAATCGGACTCTTGTCAAACCAGGCGTTGTTCGTCCCGATGTTCACAATAAGATAGTCAGGATCAAGATCGTAGACGAACGACCTCAGCTCGCCGGTCAGATGCTGGATCCAGTAACCCGAATGGCCTGTATTGTAGACAGTAATGTTGTCCTCCGGAAAATTCTTCTGAATGTAATCGTTAAACATCGTAACGTAATTGTTGCTCCCGAGATCGCGCGGGTTTGTCCTGTCCTGCCTGTATCCGTCGGTTATTGAATCTCCGGTAAACACAACCACAGCGTTTTTCCTCAGTCCGCTTTTCC
>JAFZTO010000004.1 GCA_017618795.1 Clostridia bacterium
CGTCAGACGACGTTCAGGCGGAGACGGCTGCCGCCGAGCTGTGCGACACCAACAGCTTCCGAAAGGACGAGGAGCAGAAAATACGTCAGAGCGTAAATAAGATGATAGCCGAAAATCCCGCTCTTGCTGAAAGGCGCGTTATTGTTCTGTCATCCGAAGGATGGCATCACGGCGTTATCGGGATTATCGCCACGTATGTTGAGGAAAAATACGGCAAACCCGCAATAATGGTCAGCTTTGAGGACGGCGTCGGAAAGGGCTCCGGAAGATCCGTAAAGGGCTTCAACCTTGTGGCGGCGCTCACATATTCATCTGAATATCTGATTAAGTACGGCGGACATGAGCTTGCCGCAGGACTTACGGTCAGCGCGGAAAACTACGAGGCCTTTGTTGATAAAATAAACGAATACGCGGAACTCAATACCGAATCTTGCGCCCGGCCGGTGTCTTACGCCGATTTCAGGCTGTACCCCGCTGAAATAACTCTCCGGCAGGCTGAGGAGCTGACGCTTCTTGAGCCCTGCGGAGAAAAGAACCCCGTTCCCGTTTTCGTGATGAACGGTCTGACGGTGGACGAAATCCGTCCGATCGGCGCCGGCGCGGCGCACACCCGCTTTTCCTTTTTATCCGAAGGAAAAACAATATCCGGCGTGCTTTTCCGCACAAGAGCCGATGAGATCTGCTTTTCAAGAGGGGAAAAGGCGGACGTGATGTTTTATCTGTCCGTAAACGACTTCGGCAACAGCAGATCAGCGCAGCTTCTGGTGAACGAAATCAGGCCGTCCGCCGCCCTGCTTGAGAAATTCGGCGCGGCCTGTCGCAGGTTCAATTCGCTAGCAAGCGGGCGCGAAAGGGCGAAACCGGAGGAAATTCCTGACAGAGGTTTTTTTGCTTCGATATACCGTTCTGCGAAGGCGTCGGCATGGGAAAGTGGCACACTTGTGCTTCACAGACTTCCGGAATGCGCAGATCCGGCAGGTTACGTAAAGACGCGAATCGCGCTGGAAATCCTGAATGAGGCCGGAGCGTTAAGCCTGACTGAAAACCCGGATTGCATAAGCGGATTCGAGACGTTTGGCTTCCGCGCTCCCGTGATTACGGAAAAAGTTGTTCTTGAGGAAACATGGCTTTACAGACAATTGATCTGACGGCGGAATACGCAGGCATAGAAAAGCTTGTAACCGCGCTTGTCAGCACCGGAAAAAAATATAATATCGACAAGATTAAAAGCGCGTATCTATTTGCCAAAAAGCTTCATGAAGGGCAGTACCGCGCGTCTGGAGAGGAATATATTACCCATCCAGTTGCGGTTGCGGAGATCGTTGCGGGGCTTGAGCTTGACACCGATTCGATTTGCGCCGCGCTTCTGCACGACACGATAGAGGATTGCGGCGACAAGGTCAGCACAGACATAATAAGGCGTGAGTTCGGAGACGACGTGGCGCGGCTGGTCGACGGCCTGACGAAAATGGTTCAGATACCGTTCGAGGACAAAGAGGAGGAGCACATAGAGAACCTCCGCAAGATGTTCCTCGCCATGTCGAAGGATGTAAGGGTCATTTTTATCAAACTCTGCGACAGACTGCACAACATGCGCACGCTACGCGCGAAAAAGGACGACAAAAGGCGCGTTATCGCGCTTGAAACCATGCAGGTTTTCGCTCCGCTCGCGCACCGCCTCGGCATGCAGAAAATGAAGCAGGAGCTTGAAAACCTTTCGCTCGAATACCTTGATCCCATCGGATATGAAGAAATCAGCAGTAACATCGAAAAACGTTACGGCGAAAGCAGAGATTTTATCGAGAACTTGAGAAAAACAGTATCTGACAAACTCACGTCTTCGGGGTTAAAATTTACGCTCGAGGGACGCGTGAAATCGGTTTATTCGATTTACCGCAAAATGTACCTTCAGAACAAAAGCTTCGATGAAATATTTGACTTTTACGCTCTGCGCGTTATAGTGGACACGGAGGAGGAGTGCTACATTGTGCTCGGTATGATTCACGAGCTTTTCAGTATGGTGCCGGGAAGATTCAAGGATTATATATCCATACCGAAGCCCAATATGTATCGCTCGCTTCATACAACGGTTATCGGAAAATCCGCGATTCCGTTTGAGGTCCAGATACGCACCAAGGAGATGCACCGAATTGCCGAATACGGCGTTGCCGCACACTGGAAATACAAATCCGGAGAGGAATCCAAGGAAGATATCGACCGCAAGCTGGGATGGATCGCCAAGCTGATAGAGACGGAAGACGACACAAGGGATCCGGAGGAATTTCTCAAAGCACTGAAAATCGACATAATGCACGACGAGGTGTTCGTCTTCACTCCGAAGGGCGATATAATCACGCTGCCGCAGGGTGCGACCGTCATTGATTTTGCCTACGCAATTCATTCTGAAGTAGGGAACAAGATGATCGGTGCCAAGATCAACGGTATGATAGTGCCTATCGACAGGACTCCGCAGAACGGCGAGATAGTCGAAATAATCACTTCGTCGGCTTCGCGCGGGCCGTCCCGCGATTGGATGAAGATCGTTACGACCGGAGAGGCGCGCAACAAGATTCGCCAGTGGTTCAAGCGCGAGATGCGCACCGAAAACATACAGGTCGGAAAATCCGAGATAGATCGCGAGTTCAAACGCATCGGCACTCCCTGTACCGACGATCAGAGAAATGAAATTCTGCTTAACATAGGGCGCAGAATCGGCATACAGGACATCGACGATCTGTACAATACAATCGGTTACGGCGGCATTCTGATATCAAAGCTCAGCGCGCGTATACGCGACGAGTTTGACCGTGTTGTCAAGGTTGAGGAGCCGCGTGTGCAGACTGCGGAGGACGTTTCAACCGTAAAGAACGCCAAGAAGACCTCCGGCGGTGTGGAGATAGACGGAGTAAACGGACTTACCGTCAAGTTCGCGAAATGCTGCAATCCGCTGCCGGGTGACAAAATCGTCGGTTTTATAACCAAGGGCTACGGAATTTCGGTCCACAAGAGCGACTGCCGCAACATTTCCGAGAACCGCGGCAAGCCTGAGCTCGCCGGTCGTTTCGTCGACGCAAGGTGGGAAAAGACGGAGAATTCGGGCGAACGCTTCGAGGCGCAGATCCGCATTATCGCTGTCAACGATATACGCCTGATAGCCGACATTACCATGGCTCTTGCCGATATGCGGGTGTCGCTTCTGGGGATAACATCTAACAGCAAGGGTGATTACACGGTTGTTGAGCTGCTGGTTGCCTGCAAAAATCTCGATCACTTCAACTCTATAGTTTCGCGGCTGCGTTCGGTCCCCAACGTCGAGCAGGTTTCAAGGGGTTCGGCGCAATGAGAGCGGTGATACAGCGCGTTTCGGAGGCCTCTGTTTCAACAGGCAGCGGTAAGTGCGGGAAAATAGGTAAGGGCCTTGTTGTTCTTCTGGGTGTTGAGAGGGGCGATACGGTATCGGATGCAGAGGCGCTGGCCTCAAAAACCGCCAGACTGCGGATTTTCACCGACGGCGACGGGAAAATGAACCTCTCGCTTTCCGACGTCGGCGGCAGTTTGCTTGTAATTTCAAATTTTACGCTTATTTCGGATTACTCGCACGGCAACCGCCCGTCGTATTTCGGAGCCGAGGAACCGGAAGCGGCCGAAATGCTTTATAACTATTTTTGCATAACCTTAAAAAATCTCGGTTATCACGTTGAAACCGGCGTGTTCGGAGCCGACATGCAGGTGAAAATCTTAAACGACGGACCCGTTACCATCGTCATGGACAGCGCGCTGCTGAAAAAAAAGAAATGAAGATCGAGATAAACGGCAATGTCGGCAGAACTTACTGCGAGAACCTGTCGCTGATATTTTTCCCCGGCGAAAAATTCGGTGCGTCAGGCGGTTCGGACCGTACGCTCCGCGTTTCGGTTTACACGGAGTGCGGAAGCGTGCGCGCGGAGGCTGTCTTGATATCCGGAGACAAAACATCGCGCGGCACTGGGTTTTTCCCGGCGGGTGACGGGAGAGCGGAAAAAATAGCGGTCGGCAGGGCAGTGCTTGAGGCGGGAACCGAAATGCTCGGTTCGGCACCGCCGTGGGGTATACTGACCGGAGTGCGCCCTGCGAAAATATCAAATTCCATGGCCGCGGCCGGCATGACCGAAAGCGAAATTTCCGCAAAGCTTCAGGATATTTATTCCGTTGCCCCGGAAAAGGCTCTTCTACTTGCATGCGTTACCGAAGAAGAGAAGGACGTTTCGCTGATTGCCGAGAAAGATACGTGTTCGGTATATGTTTCCATCCCTTTCTGTCCGACCAGATGCGCGTACTGTTCATTCGTGTCCTATTCAACGCCACGGTATCTTTCACTTATACCGGATTACGTCGAAAGGCTGCTTGTCGATATAGACGCTGCTTTCCGCAGGGCGGACAGTGACGGCAAGCGTGTGATTTCTGTGTATATAGGCGGCGGGACTCCAACCGTCCTTGAAGCGAAAACGCTTGACAGGGTACTTGAAGCCGTGGAGAAAAATCTCGTCAGACGGCCGCTTGAGTTTACGGTTGAGGCCGGCAGACCCGATACCGTAGACAGGCAGAAACTTGAAATAATGAGATCGCACGGCGTTACGCGAGTCAGTATTAATCCGCAGATACTCGATGACGGCATACTTCGCGGGATTGGACGCAGACACACCGTTGCGGATTTTTTCAACGCCTACAGCCTTGCAAAGCAGGCGGGATTTGAGACGGTGAATACAGATCTTATCGCCGGACTTCCCGGTTCCGACAGAAATATTTTCGACGATACGCTGCGCGGCATCATAGAGCTTGAACCCGAAAACGTTACGGTTCATACTTTCTGCGTAAAAAAATCCTCTTTTATCGCCGGAAAGGCAGCGGAGGACGGCACGGACGGCGTCTATTCTTATTCGGGCGGCGATACTCCTCTGTGCGTATCGGATTCACAGAAAATGCTGGGGGATGCGGGCTACCGCCCGTATTACATATACCGCCAGAAAAACGCGCGCGGGAATCTTGAAAACGTCGGTTTTTCCAAGCCTGGACACAAATGTCTCTATAATGTCTTCATAATGGAAGAACTGCACAACATATATGCCTGCGGAGCAGGTGCGGTCACGAAAATCACCGATACTCCGGACGGCAGGATTATCCGTGAATTTGCGCCTAAATATACCTACGAATACCTTGACAGAAAAAATGACTGAAAAATGTATTTTTGCTTTAACTGAATACCGGTATCTGTCCGGAGGTTATGCCCTGTGAATGCCGGAAAAACGAAGACCCGCTTTTTTACGGGAGTTCTTGCGCTGACGATAGGAAATTTTCTTGTAAAAATCCTCGGACTTGCACTTAAGGTCCCGCTTCGCAACCTTATGGGCGACGGCGGGATGGCGTACTACAACAACGCTTACGATATATACGCGTCGCTCTTTCTGATAGCGACGGCGGGTCTGCCGTCGGCCATAGCCATTCTTATTTCCGAAAGCAGAGTCAGCGGCAGACGGAGAGAGGCGAAGCGTGTGTTCAGAATAGCCATGCTGATTTTTCTTGCCGCCGGACTTGCCGGGACGCTTGTAATGGTTATCGGAGCGCCGCTTTTTGAAAAAGCTTATAAAATTACCGATCTGCGTTATACAATTATGGCAATCGGTCCGACAATGCTTTTTATATGCCTTGCAAGCGCATTTCGCGGTTATTTTCAGAGCTATCAGAACATGTATCCGACGTCGATCTCAGAGATTATCGAGGCGGTCGGCAAATTTGCTCTCGGCATTCTTTTCGGCACGGTAGCGTTCAGACGCGGAGAGCCTCCCCATATCATAGCCGCGTACGCGGCAGCGGGGATCACAGCAGGCGTTTTGCTCGGCATGCTCTATCTGTGGGTGACAAGGGTGTTTTTCAGACCGGAAAAATACGACGTCTATTCTGATATCGAGCCCGACGATTTTTCAAAGAAACGCGGCGAAATAGCGCTTGCACTTCTGTCGATAGCGCTGCCTATTTCGCTCAGCAGCTCTGTTACAGGCTTCGAGGCGGTTCTTGACGGCATGATTCTGTCGCGCAGGATTCAGCAGGCGGGTTTTGCCGAACAGGTGTCAAATGCGCTGATAGGCAATTACCGAACCTGTGCCGTGCCGCTTTATAATCTTCCTCTCGCCTTTGTCGGTCCTATAGGTGCCTCCGTCATTCCGGTGATTGCGGCAGCCGTTGCCGAAGGGGACAGAAAAAAGGCAAATGACGTGACGGGCGGTTCAATTATATTGCTCAGCCTTATTCTTCTGCCGTGTGCGTTCGGTCTTGGACTTCTTTCCTCGCCGATAATCCAGCTTTTGTTCGGAAGCGGCAAAAACGCCGAAAACGCGGCTCCGCTGCTGTCTATCCTCTGCTGTTCGCTTCTGTTAAACGGACTTGTGTCGCTTACCTCGACAATACTTCACGCAAACAGATGCATGAAGGAGCCGCTCATTTCTACACTGTGCGGAGCGATTGTTAAAATTGTAGCGGTGTACGTGCTTGCGGGGATCAGGGACGTAAACATATACGCCGGGCCTGTTTCTTCGTTTGTTTTCGTCGTTACGGCTCTTTCCATGAATTTCTTCTACCTCTACAAAAAAACGGGTTTCTCACCGCGTGACCTGACAGGAGTTCTTCTTCGCGCGCTGGCTTCGTCGGCAATATGCGGCGGGGTATCTTTCGGTATCTATACGCTTCTTTCGCGTTATATCGGCATTCGCCTGTCTGTCGTTGCCGCTATCCTGATTGCGATTCCCGTTTACATTGCGGCCGCAGTTCTGCTTCGCACCGTAAGAAGGCGCGATCTTATGCTTCTTCCAAAAGGTGAAAAAATCGTTTCTTTCATGGAAAGGCACGGTCTTGTCAGAGACTGAAAAAGTCGTTAGAACACATGGAGTTTAAATCCCGTATATGTCGCTTATTTCGTTAAACTACCTGATATTTCTTCCGCTGTCCGTCATCGTTTTTTATGTAGTTCCGAAGAAATTCAGATATATCTGGCTGACAGCGGTAAGCATAGCTTTCTACGCTCTTTCTGCGCCGCCGTTTTATACCTTTGCGTTTGTGGCCGGAGAAGCCATGCTGGCTTACTTTGCAGCCGTGGCAGGAGCGAGACTGCGAAAAAAAGGCAGAGGCAGGGCAGACACGTGTCTGACGGTATCGTCCGTTACCGTCATAGCAGTTGTGTGGCTGCTGCTTAACGGGAGCGGCCTGTGGGCGTTCGGAGGGTTGCGAAGATTGCCAGTTGCCGCGTCGCTCGGCATAAGTTATTATTCGCTGCAACTTGTCGGCTATTTGCTCGACACGCACTGGGAGATAGCGGAGCCTCAGAAAAATCCGCTGAAAATATTGCTGTTTGCCTGCTTCTATCCGCAGATGACCGCCGGACCGATACACGGGTCATCATATATTGAGGAAATATGCGGAGGGAACGGTTTTGACGAAAAACTTTTCCGCGAGGGATGCCGTCGCATACTCTGGGGCTTCTTTAAAAAGCTCGTCATATGCGAAAGGGTCGCGTTGATCGTTAACGCGGCGTGGGGCGAAACGCTCTCGTCTGGCGGGGAGGCCGTACTGCAGTCGGGAGGCTGGAAATGGGTCGCGATCCTGCTGTTCCCGTATCAGCTTTACACCGATTTTTCCGGATGTATGGACATTGTAACGGGCAGCGGTATGCTTTACGGTATTAGAATGCCGGAAAACTTCAACAACCCGTTTTTCTCGCAGTCTGTACAGGAATTCTGGCAGAGATGGCATATCACGCTCGGACAATGGGCGAAAAACTATATTTTCTATCCGTTGCTCAAAACCCGGACGATGCAGTCACTGTCCAAAAAACTGTGCCGCAAGTTTGGAAAAAAAGCTGGAAGAAACATTGTCACGATCATCGCGCTTTTCGTGCTGTGGCTGTTTATGGGCATCTGGCACGGAGAGTGGCATTACGTAGTGGGCGAATCCGCGTTCTTCTGGCTTGTGATTTCATTAAGTCTTGTCTGCGCGCCGCTGTTTGACAGAATTAAGAAGAAGCTGAAAATAAGTGACGAATATGTTTGGTGGAAGGTATTCCGTGCCATACGAACATATCTTCTTTACTGCATAGGCATACATTTCTTCAGGGCACCGTCATTTATGTCGGCTTTTAAATTTCTCGGCGAAGCGGTTTCCCATCCGATTTCATATCTTGGAACGGTAGCCGATTCCGGCGTGTCCGCGATCGATATTGTCATAATGTGTCTCGGTGCCGCCTTGATCTTTGCGGTCAGCCTGTTCAGGGAAAAGAATAAGGACGTCGACAGCATACCGGTTTACGTCCGTATAACGTTTCTTCTTTTGCTGTTTGCAGTCGTTCTTCTGTTCGGATGCTATGGCAGCGGATTTGACGCTACCGGGTTTATTTACAACAAATACTGATTTATTATTGACAAAACAGAAAAAATGTGGTAAAATATCACGCTAAATAAAAAAGCGCCGCAAGGCGGGAAGGAAGAATAAAATGGCAGAATACAAACCGGAAAACATAGAAGGCGGTTATATAATATACAAGGGCAAGCCCCTCGTACGTCATCAGGGATTTTTTGTGTACGGAGATCTTTCGGAAAGATACGCGCTATATCTTATTGTCGTCAACACAAAAAAAGTTAAAGTAGGCGACAGAGAAGAGGATGTTCCCGACAACGTTATAGTCCAGATTATGAGTACCGATGAGAGTAAGCCGACGACCGAGAGGCTTGTCAAGCAGTCGATGGAAAGCGGCCTTTACAATGCTCTCGATATAGGCATAGAGTGGCTCAACCGTCAGAACAAGCAGTAAAATGGGAAGGCTTGCAAGAGCTATTTCGTCCGACGGAAACATCGTGATGTTCGCGGCAGACACTACCGATATTGTCGCGTACGCCGCATCGATACACGGGTTGTCAAGAACATGTACCGCCGCGCTCGGAAGATTGCTGACTGCCACCTCATTCATGGGGCATCAGCTTAAGGAGGAAAACGGCAGCGTGACAATACGGATAAACGGCAGTGGGCCGGCCGGTTCCCTTATAGCAGTTTCCGACAGCAAGGGCAATGTTCGGGGATATGCGGTAAATCCGTCGGTCGATCTGCCGCCGAATGGTCGCGGCAAGCTTGACGTCGGAGGAATCGTCGGCAGGGACGGCTACTTATGCGTTATGAAGGATTTCGGAACGGGTGACCCGTACACGGGTCAGGTTCGCATCACCAGCGGCGAAATTGCCGAAGATGTCACGGCCTATTATGCGGTAAGCGAACAGGTGCCTTCGGTGTGCTCTCTCGGAGTTCTTGTCAACAGGGATTTAAGCGTGGCTGCAGCCGGAGGCTTTCTTATCCAGTTGCTTCCGTCCGCAGACGAAGGAACGATTTCCGCGGTGGAAAACTGTATTTCCGACGTTCGGCCCGTCACTGCTATGCTGTGCGATAATCTGTCGCCGTCTGAAATATGTGGAAAAGTTCTGCATTCTTTTGATATGCAGCTGCTTAGTGAGAGCGAAATCAGCTACAGATGCACGTGCACCCGCGAGAGGGTGGAGATGGCGCTGATCTCCACGGGTATCGATGAGCTGAAAGATATGGCGCGCGATCCGCAGACGCGCGTGTCCTGCCAGTTCTGCCGCAAGGAATATGTTTTTAATCCCGACGATATACGGAAACTGATATCCGTGTCTTCTGAATCGTAAAGAGGTGATTATACTATGAAAGATGAATTAACAGAGGTCGATATACGGAAAATGCAGTCGGAGATCGAACACCGCAGGCACGTCATAGCCCCTCGCCTGCGTGATCTTGTCAAGGCTGCCAAGGAGCAGGGGGATCTCAGCGAGAATGACGGTTATCATTCGGCGCGCCGCGAATTTAACGCCAACAATTCAAGAATTGCGTATCTCGAGGCAATGATTAAAAGCGCTGTTATTCTTATCCCTCAGTCAAAGTTTCAGCGAAACCCCGACGGGACGTACGATGCCGACAGCGAAATAAAAAGAATACTCGGCGAGCTCGGACTTGACGCGGGTCAGGAGGTCAGAATTGTCGCAGACAGCGCCGATAAAATAGGTCTTTTCGACAAGGTGGGCGTCCATTACGTCGAGGATAATGAGGATGACATTTTTACCATAGTGACGACGCTGCGAAACGACGTGCGCCACCACTGCATTTCAAAGGAATCACCGCTCGGGAGCGCACTGCTCGGACACACGGTCGGCGATACGGTGAAAATCACTGTAAGCGACGCAATCTCATACAAGGTTACGGTGACGTCGATTGAAAAGGGTGAGGACGACGCAAACCTCGAAATAGCGAAATACTGAAAAATCCCCCGCCGGAATCAACCGTGTCCGGCGGGGAATGTTTTTTGTTTACGACATTTCTTTCTTTTTCGGCTTTTTTAATCGCAATAAAAGAAAAAACCTGCCCAATAGTCAGTAAAAAAACGGGGCCCGTTTTTTTCAGGCCCCGGCATAGGGTTTAAATCATATCTTTTACTATTTCCGGAACGGCTTTCAGCGCTTCGCCGAGCTTTGAAACGTCTTTGCCCCCCGATGACGCGGAATCGGGTCTGCCGCCTCCGCCACCTCCGGTGATGAGGGCAATCTTCTTCAGAATATTGCCTGCGTGAGCACCTCTTGAGACCGCTTTTTTTCCGCAGCATGAAGCGAAGGTCAGCCGTCCGCCGCTGACGAGGGAAATGACGGCGACAACGTTTTCGTCCCTTGCCTTTAGTTCGTCGCAGATGCTCCTCGGCATGTCCGTTGGCACGTTTTCGAGTTTGTACGTTATTACGTTCAGCCCGTTCACGTCCTCCCCGGATGCCATTATCATTTCGGTCTGCGCCGCTGCGATCTTTGCGTTAAGGGTTTCGATTTCCTTTTTTGCGTCGCGCAGCTCGTTCTGGAGAGCGCTGGCTCTTACGGCGATTTCGCGCACGTTCTGGACTTTCAACTCTTTTGCCGTGGAACTTATCAGCTGTTCGTCATCTCCGAGCAGCTCGAGCACGCCGAGCCCGGTGGTGCCTTCGATGCGGCGGATGCCCGCGGCGACGGAGGACTCGGAAATAATTCTGAAAAGTCCCGCCTTTGAGGTGTTGTCAAGGTGTGTGCCGCCGCAGAATTCCTTGGAAAAGTCGCCCATGGATACGACGCGGACCTTTGAACCGTATTTTTCGCCGAACAGCGCCATGGCGCCGGTCTTTCTGGCGTCCTCGATGTCCATAATCTCAGTAACGACTGGCAGACCGGCAAGAATGCTTTCGTTCACAAGCTTCTCGACCTGTGCGAGCTGTTCGCGTGTTACGGCCTCATAATGAGTGAAGTCGAAGCGCAGTCTGTTCTCGTCGACGTATGAACCCGACTGCTCCACGTGCGTTCCAAGTACCCGGCGCAGAGCGGCCTGAAGCATATGGCAGGCAGAATGGTTTCTGCGTATTGCCTGGCGTCTTGCGGCGTCGATCGACAGCGTGACGGTGTCGCCGACGCTTATTTCTCCGTCGTTCAAAGAACATACGTGCAGGAAAATTCCGTTTGATTTGCCGGTGCCGGATACGGTTATGTCGGCTTTGCCGGAACTTACCGTGCCGGTGTCGCCGACCTGTCCGCCGCTCTCACCGTAAAATACCGTTCTGTCGGTTATGAGAGTGAACTCGCCCTCCGTGACGTTCTCAACGAGCATATCGTCGGCTATAATGGCAAGAACTTTTGCATCACACGTGTTATCTGAATATCCGAGGAAGTCCGTCGGCGGGATTCCGTCGAGCATGGATTTCGAAGCGTCGCTCCAGCCGCTTACGTTTGCACGTGCCGCACGCGCTCTCTGCTTCTGTTCGTTCATCAGTTCGGCAAAACGTTCCTCGTCGACAGAAAGCCCGTTCTCCGACGCTATTTCTCTGGTAAGATCGATAGGGAATCCGAAGGTGTCGTAGAGTCGGAAAACATCGTCTCCGCTTATGACCGTTCCTCCGTTTCTTCCTGCTTCATCGGTTATTTCGGTCAGCATGGAAAGACCCGCGTCAATAGTGGAGGCAAATCTTTCCTCCTCGATTGAGATAATCTTCTGAATATAAGGCAGCTTTTCGGTCAGCTCGGGGTATTCGCTGTAATTTTCATGTGCCACGACGGCGGCAACGTCGGATAGGAACGTGCCGTTTATGCCGATCAGGCGTCCGTGACGAGCGGCGCGGCGCAGCAGCCTGCGCAGTACGTATCCTCGTCCCTCGTTTGACGGTATTACGCCGTCGCACACAAGGAAAGAGGTGGAGCGGATGTGATCGGTGATGACGCGCAGTGAAATGTCGGTTTTCGCGTCGTTGCCGTAGACGACTCCGGCTCTTTCCTCGACTGCCTTCATGATATTGCGGACAGTGTCAACCTCGAACAGATTGTTCACGCCCTGCATAAGGCAGGCGAGCCTTTCAAGTCCCATGCCGGTGTCGATGTTCGGTTTGGAGAGGCGCGTGTAGTTGTTGTGCCCGTCGTTGTTGAACTGCGTGAAGACTAGATTCCAGAATTCCATGAATCTGTCGCAGTCGCAACCCGGTTTGCAGTCCGGTCTGCCGCAGCCGTACTTTTCTCCGCGGTCGAAGTAGATTTCGGAGCAGGGACCGCACGGGCCGGATCCGTGCTCCCAGAAGTTGTCTTCTTTACCGAGACGGACAACGTGAGAGGGTTCTATGCCGACTTTTTTTGTCCATATGTCGTACGCCTCGTCGTCGTCGGTGTAGATCGTAGCCCAGAGCTTGTCGACGGGGAGCTCCAGCTTTTGCGTGATGAATTCCCACGCCCACGGGATAGCTTCGTTCTTGAAGTAATCCCCGAACGAAAAGTTGCCGAGCATTTCAAAATACGTGCCGTGGCGCGCGGTTATTCCGACACGCTCTATATCCGGGGTTCGGATGCACTTCTGACATGTCGTCATGCGGTGGCGCGGAGGCTCCTCCTCACCGGTGAAATATTTTTTAAGCGGCGTCATTCCTGCGTTTATGAGCAGTATCGATTTGTCGTTGACGGGAACGAGAGGGAAGCTCTTGTGTCTTAAATGTCCTTTCGATTCGAAAAACGAGAGATACATTTCGCGAAGCTCATTGAGCCCTGTCCATTTCATATCTTATCCTCCGTGGATTGAATGATTGCCGGTCTGACCGGCTGATGCAGATCGCCGCACAGAAATTTTCCGGCCCGCTCAACGGCGTCCTTCGAATTGCCCCACGGCTGTTCGTCGTATCTGTAGTCGAATTTTTTGCAGAACCAGCTCACATCCTCGCTCAGGCTGTCAAAGTAACTGAGCGTAGGTGCGGAAACCTCGGTGTAAAAATCAGAATAGCTTTTTTTGAGTTCCGCCTTTGCGCTGTCAAGCCACATGCTGAGGTGCGGAAGACATAAGTAAGGGACGCTTTGAACCGTTGAACGGAATTTTTCGTCTTCAGAATAGAACTGCACTGCGTTTGAGATCATTTTCTCAAACGTTTTTTCAAGCTTGCTGCATATATAGCAGGAGCGCGACAGTGAATTCAGCTTTCTGGCCGCCGACTGCCCCTTTCTGCCGAACAGGGAAGCGGTTTTGCCGTCTGTGATCTCCCTGCGCACGTCTGCAAGATGCGATTCGAGTATAAGTCCGAGTCCGAGCTTGCTTTTGCCTCCAAGAAGACGGGCGAAATGAACGTCGCAGAAGCCCATTTCGTTTGTTTTCATGCGGATGTCGGGCTCCATCATCGACGCGCCCAGAATAATGTCTATTTCGTTTGCCTCCAGCCTGTTGTACAGTCTGCAGAAGGGACATCCGAGCGTTTTGTCATCGGCGCATTCGCCGAACGCTTCGCTTATGGGTATTGTGTAAATATTCTCACTCATTTAAAAAAAGCTTGCAATTGGCTGCTCCGGCTCCTCTGCGGATTCTGCTTTTATATAGTTGAGTACCGGGCCGGGTCTGCCGCCGTAGGCACGGTGCTTTTCTATGCTTATTTTTGCGGTAATTCTTATCCAGTCGTTATGTCTGAACGGCTTGACTTTTGAACGGCAGAACAGCGCGGCCATCTGCGCGTCTGCTTCGCAGCAATTCATTATGGGCCGTCCGACCGCAAAGCCCTCTTTGAACATTCTGTCGCTGCCTTCAAGGTAAAAGCCTTCGAACGTTACGGTCTTCCCGCCGTACAGAGACAGGTTTTCGTCAAGATCCCTGTACCACTGCGCGTATGCGTCTAATCCGATCTCGATATTGTCGAGCTCGCGGTCAAACGGCAGCGGATCCTTAATGTCGTCCATTACGTAGCTTCCGTCAAGATACTCATACGCGATGCGGCATCTCGGATTTGACGCGCGTACGGCTCTGTGCAGTACGTTTTCGTCGATCGTTTTTTCGTCACAGCGGTTAAAAACGACAAAATCAGAATCGATCACCTTGTCCGTGAACAGGTTTCTCATATTGCTGTAATACATATCGAACGTGGTATAGTCGATGAATGTCATCATGTCGACTATCTGCCAGTTGTCAGGCAGAACGTTGTAAAGCTCCTGCATCTGCCACATTCCGTTGTATTCTACTACTACGATGTCGGGAGAATACTTTTCGCCTGCGGAGGCCAGTTTGTCGCTGTTAAGCCGGTTTTTTTCGTCTATTCTGCAGACGTCAAGCCTTTTGCATACTCTTCCGTCGGTTTTAAGCTCGGTTTCACCGTCTTCGCACAGTACGATGAGGACGTTGTCGTTTCGGGAAGAAAAGCCTTCGGCCCCCAGCGTTTCGTTGATAAAGGATGTCTTGCCGGAGTCAAGAAAGCCGTTGAAAATATAAACAGGAACGTCTTTCATATCAGATGCCGAACAGATTTGCTATTTTTTCCCTGTCGATTCCGGAGCCTATGACGCACAGCTTTCCGGTTATGTCCGCACTCCCGTCGCGGACTGATATTTCACCGGGAACGTAATCGAAATGCAGCCATCCTCCGCCGGTCTTTCTGACGATTCCCTTGGCGCGCAGGACCGTTCCGAACGAGGGACTGTCAAGCTGACCGAGGCATTCGGATATGAATTCCTGAGAGAAGTCGGCGGCTGTTTCGAATCCTAAGCTTGAAAACACGTCGTCGGCGTCGTGACTGTGGTGATGGCATTCGCAGTCCGGATCGTCGCACTCCTCGCCGTCGTCATGATGATGGTGATGGTGGTGGTGCTCCTCTTCCTCGCCGTTGTGGTGATGATGGTGATCCTCTTCCTTGTCGTCGTGGTGGCATTCGCAGTCGGGATTATCGCACTCTTCACCGTCGTCATGATGGTGGTGATGGTGGCTGTGTTCATCGTTGTCGTGCAAATAATCTTCAAGCAGTTCCGTGACCTCTGTCATGGCTGTGTCGGTGTTTTCCATGGCGTCAAGCAACTGCTTCCCGCTCAGTTCCTCCCACGGAGTGGTCACAAGAGAGGCGGACGGATTGATCTGACGTATAAGGGTTACCGCCTCGTCGAGTTTTGCGCGGGAAATTCCCGAGGTTCTTGAAAGAAAGACGGCGGTGGCGAATCTGATCTGGTTTTCGTAAAATTCCTCGAAATTACGGAGATACATCTTGCATTTTGTCGCGTCGATCACCGACGTCATGCAGTTGAGTTCAAGCCCCTCGATTTCCTTTATTTTGTTTGCCACGTCGGAGAGCTTTCCGACGCCCGACGGCTCGATGATGATTCTGTCGGGATGAAAAGCGTCGCACAGCTTTTTCAGTGCTTCGACAAAATCTCCCTGCAGGCTGCAGCAGATGCAGCCGCTGTTAATTTCGGCTATTTCAAAGCCCGAATCCTTCAGGAAGCCGCCGTCGATTCCGACTTTTCCGAACTCGTTTTCGACTATCGCGACCTTTTCGCCCCCTGTTGCGAACACTTCGGCAAGCAGTTTTTTTATAAGAGTGGTTTTTCCGGCTCCTAGAAATCCGGAAACGATATCTGTTTTTACCATGATTTGTTCTCCTAATCCGCTATTTTTTTCAGTTCCGCCAGAAGCGTAAGCGCTTCTATCGGCGTAAGAAGATTAACATCGGTACCGACAAGCCTCCTGCGGACCTCGTCAGCTTTCAGATCGTCAATCGAGATGTTATTGTTCTCCTTGATTTTCGTCTTGCCGACTTCCTTGCCGCTTTCGAGCAGCCGAAGTATTTCCCTTGCGCGCCGCACGACCTCCTTCGGGACGCCTGCAAGCCGCGCAACTTCTATGCCGTAGCTGTCGTCGGTTCCGCCGCGCACGATCTTGCGCAGGAAAATAATGTCCTCGCCTTTTTTCTTGGCGGCTATGTTGTAGTTTACGACTCCGGATATTTCATTTTCAAGCGACGTGAGCTCGTGATAATGCGTGGCGAACATCGTTTTGCAAGATATTTTATTTGCGGTGTACTCGGCAACGGCCCTTGCTATGGACATTCCGTCGAATGTCGACGTGCCTCTGCCTATTTCGTCGTAAATGACCAGGCTTCGTCTGGTTGCGTTGCCGAGAATGTAAGAAACCTCGTTCATCTCAAGCATAAAGGTCGATGTTCCCGACGCAAGGTCGTCCGAGGCGCCGACTCTGGTGAAAATTCTGTCTGTTATGCCTATGCGTGCTTCGGCGGCCGGGACGAACGAGCCGATCTGCGCCATTACGGCGATGAGCGCGACCTGACGCATGTATGTGGATTTTCCCGCCATATTCGGGCCTGTAATTATCATCATACGGTTGTTCGACGTATCAAGGAGGGTATCGTTCGGCACGAAATATCCGCCCTTGGAAAAGCGCTCAACGACGGGATGACGTCCTTCTTTTATTGAAATGACGTCGCTGTAGTCTATTTCGGGGCACACGTACTCGTTTTTAACCGCCACGTCGGCAAGACTGACATAGCAGTCGAGCTTGGCGATGAGAAACGCGCTTTCCTGGACCCGTCTGAGCTGCGAGGATATGCTGTCGCGGATCTCAGTAAACAGTTTGTATTCAAGCGCCGTGAGTTTGTCGGATGCGCCGAGGATCATCGATTCCTTTTCCTTCAGCTCCTCGGTGATGAAACGCTCTCCGCCCGTCAGAATCTGCTTGCGGATATAATTATCAGGAACGTCCGCCAGATTAGATTTGGTGACCTCTATATAATATCCGAAGAC
>JAFZTO010000149.1 GCA_017618795.1 Clostridia bacterium
GATGAAAACAAAAAAGGCAGCGACGTTCGCGCTTATAGCAATCATGCTTGCGTTTACGTGCTCGTGCGGTTACGCCTCGCACTACAGGGCGGTGGCTTTCGTTCATTCGAACACGAGAACGGAAGCATATATGAGTTTTTTCAGCTTTGAAGGCACAATGGTCTTTAAGCTGAAATGCGACGTTCAGGGCGGTACGGTCAATTATTCCGCAAATCTGGAGTCTGGCAGCGCACGAGTGTGGATTGACTGCGGAAACGGGAAAACGGAACTTTTTGCCATAGGAGCGGGCGGTGAAATGCGTTCCTTCGGCGGAGAACCGGAGAAAGGCGCGACTGTTTACGTAATCGTCGAAACCGACGGAAAGTGCGGAAACGGATATTTCAGTTTTGAACTGAATTACCCTTTGTCGTTTCCGGAAAGCGAAAACACAGAAATCTACACATAACAGAGAGGCAAATATGGAATACATCAAAGTTACAAAGGACAATCTTGAAAGCGAGCACATCTGCTGCGCGATCTCAAACAACAACGACGTGCAGGTTTCGTCAAAAAAAGCCTGGCTCAGGGACAGGTTTGACGACGGGCTTGTGTTCCTGAAGAGCATCGAGCGGGGCAAATGCTTCATCGAGTATATTCCGGCCGAAAACGCGTGGAACCCGATACAGGCGGACGGTTACATGTACATCGACTGTCTCTGGGTGTCGGGCTCGCTCAAAGGCCACGGATATTCGAACGATCTGCTGGGCGAGTGCATCCGGGACAGCAGGGAAAAGGGAAAGAAGGGGCTGTGCATTCTTTCGTCTGCAAAGAAAAAGCCTTTTCTCGCCGATCCGAAATACCTGAAATACAAGGGTTTTTCGGTATGCGACGAGGCTGACAACGGCATTCAGCTCTGGTATCTGCCCTTTACGGACGGAGCCGAGCCGCCGAGGTTCACGGACAGGGCAAGGCACCCGCATATCGAAGAGCGGGGATACGTTCTCTATTATACGAATCAGTGCCCGTTCAACGGGAAATACGTTCCGATAGTTGAACAGACGGCGAAGGAAAACGGAATCCCGTTCCTTGCAATCAGGATAGCGAGCAGAGAGCAGGCACAGGACGCTCCGACGCCTGTCACGACGTACGCGCTGTTCTTCAACGGAGAGTACGTGACCAACGAACAGATGAACGACGCGAAATTTCTCAAGCTTGCGTCGGAAATGTCAAAAACCTGAAGGAAAACAACCTTTTCAGGAAAAATATACAGGAGGTATCTTAAATGAGATACGAAATCAAAGGCGAGCCGATGCCGGTAGTGATCTGCTATCCGCAGAACGGCGAAAAGCTCATCACCGAGAGAGGCTCAATGGTATGGATGAGCCCCAACATGCAGATGGAGACCACCACGGGCGGAATCGGGAAGGCGATAGGCCGGATGTTCTCCGGAGAGGCGCTGTTCCAGAACGTCTACACGGCCAGGGGCGGCGACGGAATGATCGCGTTCGCGTCCAGCTTCCCGGGAGCAATCAGAGCCGTCCAGATCACTCCGGACAGACCGATCGTGGTTCAGAAAAGCGCGTTTCTGGCGGCGACGGAGGGCGTCAACCTTTCGGTCCACTTCCAGAAAAAGGCGTCCGCCGGCTTCTTCGGAGGCGAAGGCTTCATCATGCAGAAAATCTCCGGAAGCGGAACCGCGTTCCTCGAACTTGACGGTTCTGTAGTCGAGTACGACCTTGCCCCTGGACAGCAGCTTGTCATCGATACGGGCCACCTGGCCATGGTCGATTCCACGGTCGATATCTCGATAAAGGCAATAAAGGGCGTGAAGAACGTTCTGTTCGGCGGAGAGGGCCTGTTCAACACGGTTCTCACGGGCCCGGGACACGTGGTGCTCCAGTCCATGACGCTTGCCGGATTTATAGGAATGATCGGTGCAAGCAAAGGCTCGAACTGACGGCAGTTCAGGCAATAAAAAGGCGCTGCGGGTTTGTCTCCCTGCAGCGTTTTTGCTTTCAGTATGTGAAAACGTCAGCCGTTCTTCTTTTTTCTGCAAAGATAATAGACAAGATAGAACGCGACAATGTAAACAAGAAAAAGTCCGACGACCGTCAGCGGGTAGAGAACCGGATTGCCGTTAACCAGATTGTAAAAGATATCGTAGGGAGTCCCGTCGCCGCGCATGAGGAACATATAGTTGTAGTCAAGCGTGATATTCGCGACGTATGCGGCCGCGCAGAATGCTATTGTTATGGCAAAGGTAACGGGAATGTTTTTCTTTTTCATGCTTGCCATGCCAGAGACGGCGATGTACAGCGAGGCGAATCCCGAAATCGCGTGTGTAAGACCCGAGGCTACGTTGTCGAGGGACAGCACCGGATAGCAGGAATAATTCTGCCCCGCGCCGTAGGTTCCGAGAAACGCTGTCATCAGTCCGAAAATAAACACGAAATCAAGCGAAGCCTCCTTGAGCCTTCCGTGTGAAAAGGCGGCGAGAGGGATGGCGATCAGCATTATGCTGCACAGAAACAGGGGGAGGAGATTTTTCAGCGGCGCCCAGCTCCCCGACCTTGTCAGGATAACGGCGATTTTTATAATCTCGATCGTGTCTATCGCTATCGCGGAAGCGATAAGGACGCGGTTTTTTGTCTTTTCGTCTTTCTTCCGGTTCTTCAGACCGAGGATTACGGCAAGGGCGATCATTACCGCCATAAGGGACGAGACGAACAGGATGTGCTGCCAGGAGAAATAGCCCTCCGGCTCTCTGATATATCCACCGTAACCGAAAAATTCGCGTAACATGTCTTTAAAAAATCCTTTTCTTTGATTGAAGCGTTGTTGCCTTGTTATCCGATGCTGACCCACATTGCCGGGCGGATGCCCAGATATACTGTAACTGCCATTCCCATTTTATTAATTTTACCCTGTTTTTGAACCTTGATTGCAGCATATGAAACATGTCCGGGAGTACGAACCCACCATACGCAATAAGTTTGGTGTGAACCAACAGCAAAGTTACCATTTACTTTTGCGAA
>JAFZTO010000150.1 GCA_017618795.1 Clostridia bacterium
CATTTGTCGCGCTCCGGGTTTGCGGATTTCATGTCCGCCGTTTCGGCTGCGGATTCGGAAACTGCATTCAAATCGCTGACCTCCGTATGAATCGCCTCCCCTCCGCAGGCGCAGCCTGCCGCCGGTAAACAGATGAGTGCCGACAGCAGGCCGATGATTGCTGCTTTTTTCACAGACTTCGTCAGAACGGGTTCTCCGAAGGATACCTGTCTCCGGCGGAACGGTTGAAGCCGACGTCGCATACGCCCAGATACCTGAAGACCTCGAATATCTGCCTGCCGCAGCGCCGGAAAGCGACCGCGCAGTGGTGAGGGAAATTCTTCTCTATGAGAACGTGGCGGTAGAATCTGGCCATTTCGCGTATGCCTATGATCCCTATCGAGCCGAACGATCTCGTGGGTACGGGAAGAACGTCTCCCTCGGCTATGTATGCCCTAAGCACGGCGTCCGCCGTGCTCTGAAGCCGGAACACGGTAACTCCCGACGGAGCTATGTCTCCCTCGATGGTCCCGCGGGTTATGTCCGGAGGCACGTCGGGTTCAAGCGAGTTGTGCATTATGAGCTGGTATCTCAGTTCGGGAGAGCACAGCTTGCATGCCGGGGTGTTCCCGCAGTGGAAGCCCATGAACACGTCGCTCTCTCCGTAGCCGTACTTCCCTTCTATGTCGCTTGCGAACATATCGTGAGGAACCGTATTGTTAACGTCGAGCAGCGTCACCGCGTCTCCGGTCACGCACGTTCCGATATATTCGCTCAGCGCTCCCCATATATCCACCTCGCAGGCAATCGGCATGCCGCGCGACGCGAATCTCGAGTTCACGTAGCAAGGCACGAAGCCGAACTGCGTCTGGAAGGCGGGCCAGCACTTGTTTGCCATTGCGACGTATTCTCTTCCGTCGCGGTGCTCCTCCACCCAGTCAGTGAGCGTAAGTTCGTACTGTGCGAGACGAGGCAGGATGCCGGGCTGTGTATTACCTTTGCCCAGCTCCCTTTCCATATCCGCGACCACTTGCGGGATACGCGGGTCGTCTTTATGTTTATTATACGCCTCGAACAGGTCGAGTTCCGAATTCTCCTCTATTTCGACGCCCAGGTCGTACAGTCTTTTAATAGGCGCGTTGCATGCGAGGAAGTCTCTCGGTCTCGGGCCGAACGATATTATCTTAAGGTTCTTCAGTCCTGTCACGGCGCGTGCGACGGGAACGAAGTTCCTTATATTCTCCGCTACTCCGTCGGCATCGAGGACGGGATTGTCCGGTATATACGCTCTCACGTTTCGCAGGGCGAGGTTATACGAGGCGTTGAGCATTCCGCAGAACGCGTCTCCCCGTCCCGTTACGAGGTTGTCTCCTCTTTCCTCGGCGGCCGCGCAGAACATTGCCGGGCCGTCGAACTTTTTCGCCAGAAGCGTTTCGGCTGTTTCGGGGCCGAAATTCCCCAGATACACGACGAGCGCGTTGACCCGGTTCTCCTTCAGCATCTCCAGCGCTTTATCCGCGTCCCGTTCGGTCATTACGACCGTCGGGCACTCGTACAGTTCGATCCCTTTTTTAAAGGCCGCCTCGACGACCTTTTTTCTTCTTTCCTCGGACAGGCTCACCGGAAAGCAGTCTCTGCTCACCGCCACTATGCCCATCTTTATCTCCGGTATGTTATTCATGGTTACCTCAGTTCAGACTGTTATGCAGTTCAGCCAGTTTTTCATTGATTGATTCCAGCTGGCTGTTCATCTTGGTTTTATAAGCAGCGTACAGAACGTTGAACGTGTTTGATTTCTGCGAAAACATCGCCAGCAGATTGCTGTACATGCTCCCTATGTTGTAGAAATATCCCACGTCGTAAACGCGTGTCGAAAAAATAATGTCCAGCATAGCCTGGCTCTCATCGTCGCGCGACATGCGCCGCTGAAGGGCAATATTGTAATATTCGGGTCTGACAACAGTCTGACCGAGAATCGAGGCCGCCTCAAGAAACGTCCCCGTCATGCCGTAATCGTTTATAAGCAGCGGAACCGCCACCGCGTTCATTACCGAAAGAGTGGAATACGTATAATACTGGCTCTGTTTCTCGTCGTATTTCGGATACGGAAGAATACCGAAATCGCTGAACATGTACGCTCCGTAATTTCTTGCGTAGGTTATCATGACCTGAGCAAACAGCGCGAGATCTGAGGTGAAGATGTTGTCGCGCACGGATACGCCGTCATCGTTCCCCGGTACGGTCTGACAGTTTATGGACACATAATCGTTGAACGCGTAATCAAGGTATTTCGAGAGCATATTCACTGCGGTGCTGGTTTTCATTGTCAGTTCCGCCTCGCCGTCGGAGTTCAGCGTCGCTATCCTTGCCCCGCACGCCGTAAACATGGCGCAGACGGAATCGTTCCAGGTCAGAAGACCGAACCTGTCGCCGTAGTCGGCAATTCCGTTGCCGTTCTCGTCCTGATAGAAATTCCGGCAGTACGCGCCAAGTACGTCTACCGTCCAGCTGCCCTTGTCAACCGCGCCGTAAAAAACCGCCGGATCGATCCCGTTGTCGGTGCACAGCTGCTTGTTGAACAGGATGCAGTGCGTATACTCGTCGTCGAATACCGAATAGTCGCCGTTGATAAAATATACGTCCCCGCTTATAGAAAGACTTTTACGGGCGTCCTGATCGTACCAGTCCCTTTCAATGCTGATGTTAGGCAGTGATGAAAGGGAGTACAGGCATCCCTCCTCTGTAAGAGTGGCGTCCTCGTAAATGCAGCCGTAAATCAGATCATAGCTTTTATTTCCGGACATGACGTCCCCGTAAATGTCCTGATGGAAAGGCCCGCCGCCGAAACACTGCGCCCAGTAAAGACGTTCAACCGTTTCGATTTTTAATCCGAGATCCTCCTCGAGTTTGGACTTTCTTCTGAACTCGGCCTCATAAAGGTTGTTGTCCGATTCGGTGTCGTATATAAAATCGTTGTTCGCCAGGTTGCCGCCGCAGCAGATCAGAAAAGTCGATCCGTTGTAGTTTGCATTCTTTACTAGCTTTTCATATACGCCGTCAGCGTCCAGATCCTCGGGCGCGGCGTCTGAAGAACCGTCGGAATTGTCGGCAATATTGTTTTTTCCGCACCCGACAAAAGCGGTGAGCAGAACGAGCGCCGCAAGAAGGAGCGATATGACTCTTTCAGTTTTCATGTTTTTTCGACCTGGCGATGATTATTACGGGGACTGCCGCCAGCGAAACAATAACCGCGGCGAGCCCGATCAGATCCGACGTGGGAACGGATGCTCCGGATTCGGGATCCTGATATTTCAGGTTGAGCCCGACGTATGAATACTCGCCTCCGTTCGGATCGCCTGCGTACTCGGTTTCGCCCGGAAGCAGGTACGCCCAGTTTGAAAAAGAGACATATGTGTTTCCCTCGGCTTTGCTGTCGAACGAAGCCTCCGCCCAGTTATCGCCGTCGTAATGCTCATAGCTCATGAGATAATATGATTTGCCCGCCTCGAGCGTTACGGTCTTGTCAAGCTTTGCGTAAACGTAACCGCCGGCTGTTTTGCCGTTCATGTCGACCACCGCGGAGGCAATTATTTTTTTGGACGACGCATCGGCAATATAAAGATTGTGGGGCATCTGGTTCCCTTCCCAGCACATTCTTCCGATATCGGTGACGACAATGTCCTTGTCTCCGACGGTGATCTTTCCGCCGAGGTAGAAGCTGCAGTCGTGGCGCAGACCGTTCGACGGATTCTTGATAGCGAACAGCTCGGGGTTTGACGTGGTGCTTTCGTTCGACGGGTATGTGTATTTTATGTCAAGTCCCACGAATCCGCATCCGGACGTGTCGACGCTTTCGTCACCCATTGTCGGAGCGTTGCCGTCGTTAAAATAATATGTCCAGTTTACAAAGAAAATATCATACGGACGTTCCGAAACATTTCTGAAGGAATTGTACCAGAAGTCGCCGTTCGTCTCCTCCATGCTGTAGATCGCGTACTTTGTGTTGGGGGACAGAACGACCTGTTTGTCCACCTCGCCGTAGGCAAAAGTGTTGTCGGCGGCCGACGAAACGTCAACGCTTGCGGAGCAAAGCGGCGCCGACATGTCCGAAAGGTCGAATATCGCGACGGTGTGCGTCCCGGCATTGCCGTTTATTTTGTATCTTCCGAGCTGAGTGACCTTGATCGGAGTCGCTCCGGTACGGAACGTCACGCCCAGATAGAAGGAACAGTCCTGACGAAGATCGTCGGTGTTCTTCGTCCCCACGTTAATGTGGTATTCGTTTGCGGCGGAAACTGTTAAAGAAAACAGCGCAACCGCGGCGATTGCTGCCGCAATAAGCAGCGAAATGATTCTTTTCATGGTGAATCTCCTTTTTTTGTCAGCCGTTGTTTTCGGCTGTTATTTTTTTGATTGCTTCGCTCAGTGCGAAAAAAGCCGGTTTTTCGGTTTTGTCGGTGTAAAGCAGACCCCAGTCCGAATAGAGCCGGCAGTCGGCCTGTCCGCATTCCCAGCAAACGCCCGTGTGGGCGTCGGCCATCTGGTACCAGAACGCTCCGATGACTTCCGGGTATGAAGCAAAAATACTTACGCATTCCGCAACATACTCGGCCTGCGATTCTACTCCTCTTTCATGCCCGCTCCACTGATTAGGAAACGTATTCAGCGGATCGGTTTCCGGCGACGGGTATGACCATTCGGTTATAATGATCGGTACGGTTACGATCTTCAGACAATCGGTTATGACCGAATTCCATGTCTCCGGTCCTCCCGCCTGAAGCGAGCCGAAATATCCGTCGAGTCCGACCCAGTCAAGAAAACCGTTTTTTCCGTAAAGCTGTCTGAGGTAGAAGTTAAACCGCGCCTGATCGACTCTGCTTAAAAGATTGACGCCGCATTTTGCGTTGGGATTGCCCGCTTTCAGCCCTTCCGTGCAGGATCGAATAAAGCGAATTATCTGGGCGTCGGTCATGGGACCTGTGTAAACAGAAACATTGGGCTCGTTTGAAACCAGCCAGTAACTGACGTATTTCCGCAGGCTTTTGGCCATGTAATAGCATGCGTCTTCCATTTTTTCGTAATACAGATCGCCGCTATAATCCGACAAAGCCTTGGGAATACCCGTTATGTTAAGCCATTCCCTTTCGCCCGTCGAGGCGTTTGCACCCCATCCCCCCGGCCAGAAAGTCTGGCCAAGCACCGTAAATCCGGAATTATACAATTTTATTGCAAGCGCTCTTGCCTTGCTGAAGTTCTGTGAAAGCGTTGTCCCTTCAACGTCCGAGAACGGATACAGAAATACAATTCTGACGGTTTTTATTCCCGCTTCGGAAAATTTCCGTATTATCTCGTCTGTGAGATTCGCGAAGTTTCCTTCCGTAAAACCGAATCCGATATTTCCGATCTCGGTTATGTCCACGTCAGTCACCGGGGCATGTTTTGTGGTTGTATCTTCTGTATCCATTGTTTCACCATTGGTTGCGCGGGCGGTGTTGCTTTCGGAAAGCGGTTCTGTCGTTACGTCTCCCGGAAACGGATTCGCACATGAAACGAAAAGCAGGGCGACAGTCAGCAGCAGCAGTATTTTTTTCATTTTCTTGTTGCCGGCGTGCGGTAAAGGGGAACCGAATATTCGCTGTCGATATAGAACGGATGCCCTTCGGGATGGGCCGGATGGACCGTCGGATCGGTATATGAATTCTTTGCGATCAGCTCGCCGTCTGAGTCCGTAAAAGATATAAACACTCTGCATTCTCCGCAGGCATACGGATAATCGAACACGCGCACCAGCCCGTCTGCCGGAACAACAACGTCTGCCTCCCTAAAATCGATCAGATTGCCGTCTTTTGCAACAGTAGTAATTATTATATGACCTGATACTGTTTTTAGTGTATCGTTTACCGCCCAGACCGCTTTTGATTCGGTATCGGCTTCAAGAATGACCGCAACGGGCCTGTCGCTTTCGCGCAGAGCGCGGTATCCGCCCTTGGGCGTACCCCAGAAATCGATAACGCCGAAAAACGACTGTGGGAGCGGATCGCAGAACAGGAACTGCATATATCCCGCGCACGGAGAATATTTCCTCAATCTGTAATATTCCGTGCTCCACTTCAGCAGACGGTACTGATAGTTCATAAGCTCCCGGCTTTTTTCTTCGCTCAGTTTAACTCTCGCAAATATTTCGGGCACCTTGCGAAGGTCCGCGACAACCGGCGGGCAGTCCATTCCGTATTCGGTGTTGAGCTTTTCAACGTCTCTGAAGCTTTTGTCAAGATACGACATCATGTGCTCGAAAAGCGCTCCGGCATAATTGTGGCTGTCGCCGGAGTGCATCGATCCTATCTGACATGACCCGCGGATAACGGGTATCTCCGGAACTAGCCTGCGGGCCATTTCCTCGAGCTGCGGTCCGGGGCAGACTTCCATCTGCCTGTCCGGGAAATTAGGCTCATTTATGCAGACCAGCGTTGAAACGCACGGATGATTCCCGACGTAATCGATAAGCTGACCAAAAACATCTTCGCAATTTTTGAGAAACTCGTCGGACGGATCGAACGTCCAGTTCAAATCGTTGTCCTGCATAACCATCAGGCCTAATTCGTCGCAGAACTCATAAAATTCTGGTATCTGCGCGTGAACGTGGACACGGACCATGTTTATTCCCATAGCTACCATGGTTTCGACATCGCGCCGGACTTTTTCGGGAGTAAGTCTGGAAATGTAGAAATCAGGAAGATACGAGCATCCGCGTATGAAAATCCGCTCGCCGTTGAGATAGTACTCCGTTTTCTTTTCGTCGCGCTTAAGCTCGACGGTCCTGAAACCTATGGTTTTTGAAACTCTCTGCGTTTTGCATCCGTCTTCTATTTCGGCAGATACAGTATATCTCTTCGGATATCCTCTTTCCCAGGAAGTCCATTTTTTAACATTTTCTATCGTAAAATCGAAATCCCCGTTTTTGCCTGTAACGGTTTTGAGTGTTTCGCCCGTATCGGCGTCACTGACTTTCAGCGTAACATTTTCCGCCGTACCGTCAATTCCGACCTTGGCAATAACCCTGCCGTTGTTTCCGTCCGGCACGGCACGGACCGTCAGACCGTTTATCCTGGCCGAATCGTACCCGATAAGTTCCACCGGCTTCCAGAGTCCGACCGGATTTACGTCACGACACCCGAATGAATCGGCATGTTCATACGTTCCCTTTATCATTTTTCGTTTGATTGCGCCGACTCTGATTCCGGGTGCAAGATCCTCGGGGTCCCAGGGCGACGATACTTTTATAAGCAGAGTGTTTTCGCCGTCTCTGTCTATATATCCGTCAGCGTTAAACTCAAACGAATGGTAATAGCCTTCATGGCTTCCGAGCCTGCTGCCGTTCAGATATACGTCGGCGTAATAATCGGCCGCTCCGATCTTTACAACGATATGCTTCCCGAAATTTTCCGGCACCCTGAAACGCAGGCGGTACCACCAGGGAGCGTAATTGTAGAAACGCAGATTTCTGCCGTAGTTCGGCTGTTTTTCAAAAACGACCTGAAGATGCGCCAGATACGGGAGCGGCTCAAATTCGGATATGCAATGATCGATCGCATGCACGGTCGGTTCGAAATCCGGGCGCAGTATTCCGCGTTCCTCTGCTTTCCCGTGTACGTCCTGAAGCACTTCGTATCCGGTCAAAAATGTGATGTTTTTCATTTTTTCTCCTGTAAGGTTTTGGTATTTATTAATAATCGCAGACAGATATTGACAAAAAGGCGGAATTGTGGTATAATTCATCCAGTAAGTCAGGAAGGTTGTTATGAAGAGAGTAACATTAAAGGATATCGCTGCAGCGCTTGGAGTAAGCGTCGGAACCGTTTCTCACGCTCTGAGCGATATGGACGACATTTCAGAGGAAGTCAAGATCAAAGTCAGAGAAAAGACCGCGGAAATGGGATATATTTCCGATGACGTCGCAAATTCGCTCCGTTCAGGCAAAACAAACACAATTGCGATCATAGTCCCGGACATTTCGAACCAGCTGATTTCCAGCCAGATCAAATTAATCGAAACGCAGGCGCGTCAGAACGGCTACGTCCCAATCATTTTCAACACGAACGAGAACGAAGAGATCGAATCAAGCGCAATAATGGCTGCTCTCAGAAAGCGTGTCGACGGAATACTGCTCTGCCCGGCGCAGCACAACAAGGATAATCTGCGGCTTCTGCAGAAAAGAAAGGTTCCTTTCGTCCTCTTCGGCCGGTTTTTTGAAAGCGAGGACACGTCGTACGTATGCTCGGACGACGTCAAGGGAGGACGCCTTGCCGCCGAATATCTTCTGAATATCGGATGCAGAAACCCGATCTACATAGGGACGGAAGACTATCTGGAATGCAGCGTAAACAGACTGAGAGGCATAAAAGAGGCATTCGCGGCGGAAGGGCTTTCCTTCCCCGAAAGCCGGGTGATAAGAACATCTTCCGAGAGCGGTTACGGCATGGAAACCTGCGGAAAATTGAGCCTTTTCCCAGAAACAGTCGATTCGATAATTGTTTTTTCGGATACCGTAGCCTTCGATATCAGGTATCATCTGCTTAACCTGAAATCGGATCTTGCCGGGCTGCCCGTCGTAAGCTTTGATATGACGCATTCCTATTACCCGCTTCCGTTCCACCATATAAGCATAGGAATGAAGGGCGACGGTCTTGCGTCCGAATCGTTCAGAATACTGATGAACCGAATATCAGATCCGGAGTCGCAGAACGAACACGTTCTGGTCGACGTGGAGCTTCACGAATTCTGCCGTTAAGGCCTGTCAGTTCAGGCCTTTTTCTTTTTTACAGATATTATTATCGCGGCGATCACGGCAACCGCAACAACGGGGATGACTATATAAAGCACGGAAAACGACGTTCCCTCCCGTTTGCCGTCGTCTCCGCCTTTTTCTTTGGTTTCGGGCGCGGCGCTTGTGCCTGCGTCCTTCTCTGACGTCTGCTCGGGTGCGGGTACCGTGTCCTCCGTTTCAGAGCTTACAGACGGATCCGGCATATCGGCAAGCATGTATTTAAGATTAACGCCCACGAAACCGTACTCTCCGGAACCGGTGGTAAACGAAGTAATATAATAGGTCCATCCGAGCCCGGTGAACTGGTTCGGGTCAGAAGAAACGTGCCGTGCGTCGCCCTCGTACCACATGTCGCCGTCCATGTATTCGCGGCTTACCAGATAGTAGCAGTGCTCGCCTTCAAGCAGAACAGGTGCGTCAAGCCTTGCAAAAGTCACTTCACCGTCAGCGGTTCCCCCGCTTATTATCGCGGTTCCTCCTGGAACAACCTTGTCTGTATCCATATCAATCAGCAGCACAGTATGCTCCTGATTGTTTCCGTCAAGGAAAACACGCCCCAGTTCTGTAACATATATCGGCTTTTCAACATAAAACGTAGCGCCAACCAGTGAACCGAAATTGTTTCTGATCGCTCCAGCGCCTTTGATTATCTCTGAGAAAAGAACACCCTCCTCTCCAATCGTTTTAACTTCTGCCGGAGAACTTGAGTATTTCAGGTCGATTGCCAAATAACCGCATGTCGGGGCGATTTTTTCAGTGTATATACCGCCTTCATCCAGGACATAGCCATTTATCGCAAGATCGCCGGTACAATAAAGGCCGCATGTTCCGTCTCCGAAACTATCGCCGAAAGTGTCCTCGTCGCTCAAAAGATAATATGTTGTATTTGCAGAAAGCGTCACGGGTTCCGACAGCTCGACATATGAAAAGCTGCCGTCCGTCCCGCTTTTCAGCGTTTCCTCCGCGACGATTTTCTTGTCCGACGCGCGCACGATACGCAGCACGTGTGATTCGCAGTTGCCGTCGTACCACATTCTGCCGATCGCGTGAACGGTAACGTCTGACGAGCCAACGTCAAGAATGTTGCCGATAAACCCGGTATGCTCGGTCGGAATGCCGACCCCGCGCACGCACCCGGTTTCGTAATTGACCAGCATTGTCTTTATTTCCGTCTCGGCGCCTGAAAAAACGGCGCAAACGGAAAGCAGAACAAAAATCACAAGAGCAATTGCTATTTTTTTCATGATTCAGCCTCACTATTTCGTTATAGTTAACGTGTAAAAAAATTTCTATATATATAATAACACATTTTTTTGGATTTGTCAACAGTTTTCTTAATTTTTTTAAGTGTGGAATGATTTCGGTAATGTTTCAACCAAAAAAACCGGAGCGCATGCCGGTTTCGAGGAACGTCAGAACAAAAGCGTTATAGTAAACCCGCTTAAAAAAAGCGGACATATATAATTGCACTCTGTTATTATTATGTCTTGTCATGACATCTTCTCTTTTTTGGACAAGTGCAAAAATAAGATAAACACGTTGCAGGCAAATCGGTTATTTCTCTTTTTACATTTCTGTTTGAAATCACTTTTTTTGTCAAAAAAAAGAGAATCCCGTCCTGCAATAATCAGGGCGGGAAACTATTTCAACGTTTTTTGCTGACATATTTCATTAGGAAAATACGTTTGCGGTTAAGCTTTTCTTATCCATATCTTCATGTCGCTTTCGCCGCGGTTGGCAAAGGCGTGATACGGGATCATATAGAGAGGCACGGGATCGGCCTGAACCGTGACAGCCGGCAATCCGAAGACCCCGTTTGCAACGGTCATTTCGCCGTCTTTCATCACCGTCTCGTTCAGGAGCGGATTGTCCGCTCCCTCGGCGCACATCACAAACGGGCCGTACGACACGGCGGCACAGCCCCTGTCGGCCTCGACGCGCGGATCGGCGTAATTGAATTCCGGAGTCATTTCGAGAGACAGCGTCACTTTGTTTCCGCCCGTGACGTCAAGATACAGATAGCCTTTTTCGGGCTCGCCGCAGACTGTCTCTCCGTTGACGATAACTCTGTATTTCCCACACCATCCGGGAATGCGCAGAGCCAGCCGTATATCCCTCGATACCGTGATCTCAACGTTTCCGTCTAGCGGGTAGCTGGTCTTCTGCCTTATTTCCAGACCGTCAAAACGCGACACCGAGTCCATGTACTGATTCACAAACAGCGTCGCGCCGTCGTATACGTAAAGAAAATCCGCAACTGAAAGAATGAACCTCGTTATGTTCGGCGGGCAGCAGGAGCAGCTGAAAAGCTCCACCCGCTGCGTTATCGGATAACGCGTGTCAGGATGTTTTTCCCGCTCCTGCAGGTTGATCTCCTGAGCGTTTTCGTAGAAAAACAGTCTCCCGTCAATCGAAAGTCCTGACAGAAAGCCGTTGTAAATGACACGCTCGGCGATGTCGGCGTATTTTGCGTCCGTGTCGACTAGGCTCATCCTCCGCGCAAACAGCGCAAGAGCGATGGACGCGCAGGTTTCGGCGTACGCGGTATCGTTCGGAAGTACGAAATCTCCTTCGAACCTTTCGCCGTTTGCCGTGGAGCCTATTCCTCCCGTAACGTACATCTTGCGGTTCACGATGTTGTCGAAAATCCGGATGCATGCCGTCTTCAGTCCCTCGTCTCCGAGGCGAAGGGCAAGATCCGCCATCGCACAGTACAGATAGCAGGCGCGCACGGCGTGACCCTCGGCCGTAAACTGTTCGCGCACCGGCAGATGGTCCTGATTGTACGTTGAATGGGAACTGTCCCTGCCGGGCTTGGTTCCGCGTCCGCGCATATCGACGAAATGCGCCGCAAGGTCAAGCCACCTGCGTTCCCCTGTCAGATCGAAGAGCTTGACAAGTGCGAGTTCTATTTCCTCATGACCAGGCGACGAAAACGCGGCGCTGTCGTCTTCAACGAACACCTTGCGGATATATTCCATATAATCCGTCATCAGACGCAGCATCCTGTCCTTGCCGGTTGCCCTGTAATATTCGACTGCCGCCTCAAGAAGGTGTCCGGCGCAGTAAAGCTCGTGCGCATCCCGGTCTGAAAAAATCCTGTCGGGAGCCATCTGCTGAAAATACGAATTGAAATATCCGTTCTCAAGCCTGCCGCGCTCCATGCAGTCCACAATGAAATCCACGCGCGCCTCCTGCTCCGGAGTCCTGCGCTTTGCGGTAAGATACGCTACGGATTCCATCCATTTGGCAACGTCGGAGTCATAAAAGATATGCGGTTCGGGCCCGCCGTCCGCAAAGTTCATTTTAAACGCGTCGACCCTTCCCGTTTCTGAAAAACGGTTGTAGACGGCGTCAAGCGTCACGTCTCTTACAAGTTCCTGCTTTTCATTCCAGAAACCGCCGGTTATCTCTGTTTCAAGGTATGATATTGTTTCCGGAGTCATATACCGTATTTTTCTTTAAGGAAGCTTCTGCTCTGCGCCACTCCGTCAAGCGGATCAAGGTCAACGAAGTCGTCCTGCTCCACGATTAGGTATTCGGCACCGATATCTGAACATGCGCCGAGGATAGCGCCCCAATCCTGGCAGCCCTGGCCTACGGGCATCATTTTAAATCCCGTATCCGCGTGCGTGGGCTTGACCGCGTTTCCGTCCTTGTCGATGAGAGCGTAGACGGGACCTCCGCCGAGCTTCGTGCAGACAAAGTCCTTCAGGTGCACAACGTTTCTCCTGTCGCCATATCTGCGGATATATTCCGCGGGATTCACTCCGCCGTAGTTCATCCAGCAGATGTCCGGCTGGGGATCGAGCTTCCCTTCGTGTTCTCTGAACATTATGTCTTAAGGATACTCGCCGTTTATTTTTTTAGCGAACTCGAAATCGTGGTTGTGGTAGAGAAGTTCGGTGCCGTTTTCCTGAGCCATATCGGCAAGCTTCGAGAAGAGTTCCCTTGTCTGCGGCCACTCATCGCTTCCCGGAAGCCTGTTCTTGTCGTACCACGGGATGATGACGTAGTAAACGCCAAAGGCCTTGAAGAAGTCGAACGCCTCTTTGCCCTTTTCAAGAAACATTTCGGGTCCCTGGTGCACGGAGACCGCCTTCATTCCGTATTTGTCAAGCAGTTCCTTTATCTCCTGTCCGCTCAGCCCGCCGTAGTATCCGGCGAACTCGGCGTATTCGTATCCCGCCTCGGCTACCGCGCGGACGGTGCCCTCAAAATCCTTTGCGAGGTAATTCCTTACGGAATACATCTGAAGTCCGATTTTAAAATTTTTCATTTAAGTTAAATCTCCGGAATTTCAATGTTGATTTCGTGTCCGAGTGCCGCGGAACGCGCGATACCGTCGAGGATCGCCTGATTGTACAGTATCTGGCTTGACGGGACAGGCGCGGGCGTGCCGTTCTTTACGGCGTCGAGGAACGTCCTTATCTTGAGGTAGAAAAGGTCCTCGTTCTGCGGGAGAATCGGCAGCTTTGTCTCGGTCTGAAGTCCGGCCACTTCCGTGTAGAGAGTCATGGGGCCGCCGACAGAGCCGTTCCAGCACTCGGTGGAGGGGATGCGGAGGCTGCCCTTTGTTCCCATAATGATCGTGTCGCCCATCGTGTCGAGGTTCATGGCCCATGCGGTGCGGAAATCTATAACGACTCCTCCTTCAACGCGGACGAATCCGCAGGCGAAATCGTCTACGCCGAAAATGTCGGCGTATTCGGGATGGTTGGGATACGTTGCGGGATCCTTGCCGAAGAAATCCGACGTGTAGCCGCTGGCCGTCAGAGGCTTCGGATCACCTATCGCATGGAGGACCATATCGAGCGCATAGCAACCGATATCTCCGAGAGCCCCGAGACCTCCGGTGTTCTTCATAATGAATGTTCCGCCGAACGGGGTGGGGATGCCTCTTCTTCTGCCTCCGCCGATTGTGATGTAATATACCTTGCCGAGGGCTCCGCTCTCGACGATTCTCTTGATCTCCTTCATATTGGCGTCCATACGGGGCTGGAAGCCTATCGAAAGAATCGCGCCGCTCTTCTTTTCGGCTCTGCACACCTCGACCGCCTCGTCGAGAGTTACAGTAAAGGGCTTTTCAAGAAGAACGGACACGCCTTTGTTCAGGGCGTATATCGCAGGCTCCGCATGCTGGCGGTTGTACGTGCAAACGGATACCGCGTCGAGCTTCAGCGACTCGTCGTCGAGCATTTCCTTGTGGGACGGATAGAATTTAACAGCCGAAAAATCAAAGCCTTTTTTCTCCGCTTCGTTTTTCCAGCTCGCAAAGAATTTCTCCGCTTTTCCGGGGATAAGGTCGGCCGCTGCGACGATCTCGACGTCCGGCTGCTTGAGATAAGACTGCATATGCGCACCTGCTATCCAGCCTGTTCCGATGATGCCGATACGGAGCTTTCTGTTCGTATCAATTGTTTTTGTTTCCTGGTTTTCCTTGAAAGCGTCAAGGCTCGTCTGTGTTCCCATTGGGTACCTCCAAAGGCATAAAATAGTTACCTTATATTTTATAACAAAGTCTCCCGTTTGTCAAGCGGTACGGCGAAAAAAAACTGTTTTTCATCAGTTTTTTTATAAAAAAAAAGAAGCCGCGTTGCGGCCTTTAAAAAATGTAAAAAAAGCCAAACATCTTGATTTATTCACAAATTTGTGATAGAATAACATGAAGAAGACAGAAGGAGGGCGATTTCAGTGTCTGACAAGCGCGAAAACAAAATTGAAATTTTCGGACAGACGTTCAGGTTTGCGACCTCGTCACTGTTCTGCTACTGCCTTGAATACCTTCTGTACCTCGCGTTTCTGAATTTTGTCACGTTCCTGCCTATTTCGGTTTCGAACCTCATATGCCGTATCCTTGCCTGCACCGCGAATTATCTTATCAACAGAAAGATCGTGTTCAGATCGGACAAGAAAAACGTGGAAACAGCGATAAAATATATAATTGTGATGGTTTCGGTGATATTCCTGTCAACAGCGCTTATCACCCTGTTCAACAGAATTTTCGCAACCGAGAACAACACCGTCGCGAAATACATAAAGAGCCCCGTCGACACCGCACTGTTCTTCCTGTCATACACCGCGCAGAGGCTGTGGGTATTCAAAAAGAAGGAACAGCCTCCTGAAGATACCGAGGGCGGCCCCGAGGAAGAAGCACCGCGCATTGACGACGATTACGACGGCGGGGAGGATGTGTAAAACGGTATTTTTTAAAAATGACTGCCCGGAACTCCGGGCAGTCACTTTTTATTTCGTAGCTGCTAGCATAAAAACAATGATGATTGATTGCTTCCTAATCAGATCAGGTTGCTTGGAATAAGGCTGTTGCTCCTGTCAATCGGGAATGGCGATGGAAACATGCATATAATCCCACCGTCTCCGCGCACAAGAGACGTCCTGTCAATAACACCGAACTTCTTGATTTCCTTCTTTGCCGGATTTGCGCTTTGCTTGATTTCAAGCGGATGTATCTTTCCGTTTTCCTCAACGAAGACGTCTATCTCCTTTGCGTTGTCATCACGGTAGAAACTCAAAAGAGCTGTGTCACGGGAGTAAGCGTAATTCTTTACAAGCTCCATGACAACGTAGTTTTCGTAAAAATGTCCGCCAGCGGCTCCTTCACGAAGCGAATCCGGAGTCAGCCATCTTGTAAGATAAGCACAAATACCGGTATCACAGAAATAAAGCTTGGGAGTCTTGATCAGACGCTGCAGTTCATTGTTTGAATACGGCTCAAGCAGGTATACTACGTCCATATCCTGAAGGATTCCCAGCCACTTTTTTGCTGTCTGATCGGATACTCCGGCGGCTTCTCCGAGAGTGCGGTAGTTAACAAGATTCCCTACGACAGCCGCGCAGGCTCGGATAAACCGGCGAAAGCCTTCAATATCGTTGATTCCCTCGTCGTTTACGGCATCTGCGATAAGATAGTTTTCGACATATGACTGATAGTAAATCTGCGCCATTTCTGAGGACGCGTCCTGTACGTCTGCAAATCCGCCCTTCCAGATATGATTGAAAACGTCGATAATGTCATTGTCCGGAAGATACTCTTTACGTTTCATAAGACAGTCCATGGAAAAATCGAGCGGAGCCGGATCGAGCAGACCGTGTTTCTCTCTGTATGACAGGCCGTAAAGGCGCAGGATGCCCAGCCGTCCGGCAAGAGTATCTTTGGATCTTTCCATGATCCTTTTTCTCTGTGATCCGGTCAGCCAGAATCTTCCGCGCTCCTCGCTCTCATCGCACATAATCTTGATATACTCAAGAAGTCCCGGCGCCTTCTGTATCTCATCTATCAAGATCGGCGGCTTGTATGTCTGAAAGAACAAAACGGGATCTTCCCGCGCGAGTTCGCGGGCATATTCGTTGTCCATCGTGACAATGGTGCGGTTCTGCTCTTTCGCGAGTTCCTTAAGCATAGTTGATTTGCCTACCTGACGTGCCCCTATAACCAGAACAGCCTTGAAGAACGCCGAAGCTTTATTAAATTTTCTTTCAAGTTCGCGGTGAATATACTGCATTCAACCCTCCAATAATGACGGCAATCCGAAGTGTATTATTATTTTACCGTTATTTATCTGATTTGTCAATACTTTTTGAGAAAAAAATAAGGTTTAAATGTTTTTTCGATTCAATATTGTCTGAAACGCTGCAGGTTATACCAATGTAATTGTTTGTTTCAAAATTAGGGTGCTTAACTCATAATGCTTCCGTGGTTGCGGAAGGATTTAGTCATATGGTAAATAAATATCAGG
>JAFZTO010000151.1 GCA_017618795.1 Clostridia bacterium
ATCAACTCTGATCGTAAGAAGAATCAAGGGTATTCAGAAATCCGCTATCGCGTCTGTCCTTCCATACAAAAATCCGACTCTTCTGATTGACAGCGGAGCAAACATAGATATCCCGCCGGAAACCTATGTGCAGTTCGCCAAGATGGGCACCGTTTATATGAGAAGCATGTTTGGAATTGAACTTCCTCGCGTAGGTCTCGTCAACATTGGTTCAGAACGCACCAAAGGTTCCAAGCTACTTCAGGAAGCCTTTTCCCTTCTTGAACAGGAAAAAACGATTAATTTCATAGGCAACGTCGAGGGAAAGGACCTGCCTTTCGGCGTTTGCGATGTGCTCGTCTGCGACGGATTCACGGGGAACATCGTTCTTAAACTTACGGAGGGCTGCGGCTCGTATTTCATGAGCAAGCTTAAGGAAATATACGATAAAAATCCCATTGCCAAAGTGTCATCGCTCACAGTAAAAAACAGCCTTCGAAAAATGAAAAAGGATTTCGACGCGTCTGAATACGGAGGCGCGCCTCTTCTCGGCCTCTCCAGGCCTGTAATAAAGGCGCACGGAGGCTCCGACTCCAAAGCAATTTATAATGCGATAAGGCAGGCGATTAACTGTGTCTCAAGCGACGTAACATATTCGATCGCCGGAATAGTGATGAACAATCACGAGCAGGAGGACGGAACGGATGGAAAATGAGCTTTTACGGCTACAGAAGGAAATAGGATATACGTTCAGGGACGCAGACATTCTCACGCTTGCTCTCACTCATTCGTCGTACACTAACGAGAGCCGGCAGCAATGCAACGAAAGGCTTGAGTTTCTCGGCGACTCGGTGCTGAACTTTATTACAGCTGACTACCTGTTTTCAACATATCCGGACACAGACGAGGGCACGCTCACCAAGATACGCTCGGCCTCTGTCTGCCGCGAATCGCTTAGCGATTTCGCAAAGTCGCTTGACCTCGGTGATTTTCTGATACTCGGGAAGGGCGAGGAACTGAGCGGCGGCCGCAGCAATCCGTCTATACTTGAAAACGCCTGCGAGGCGGTTATAGCCGCCATTTATCTTGACGGAGGACTTGACGAGGCGCGCAGATTTATTCTGCCATCGATAAGGAAAACCGTTGCCGAGCACAGAATAACTGATTTCAAATCAAAGCTTCAGGAGTTTACACAGAGTGCAAAAGAGGGTATACCCTTGTACAGAGTGACCGATGAATCCGGGCCGTCACATAAAAGAAAATTCACCGTCGAAGCCTCGCTTAACGGGAACGTGATAGGACGCGGAACCGGAACGACGAAGAAAGAAGCGGAGCAGAATGCCGCCCGCGAGGCGCTCACGGAACTTTTCGGCATATGCGACACGTAAACATACCGGTTTTTATTCCACATCTCGGCTGTCCCAATCTCTGCGTTTTCTGCAACCAGAAAGCAATCTCCGGAAAAACCGACTTCGACGACCGTTATATAACAGAATACGCCGATAAAACAATTTCCGATGCGCTTGAGACCATAGAACCTGACGCTCAGACGGAAATAGCCTTTTTCGGCGGCAGCTTTACTGGAATCGACCGAACGCTTATGATTTCGCTTCTGAAAACGGCGAAAAAATACGTATTACGCGGAGATGTTTCTTCCATACGGCTGTCCACAAGACCGGATTACATTTCAGAAGATATTCTAGGCATCCTTGCGGAGTACAGCGTGAAATACATTGAACTTGGCATTCAGAGCATGTCAGACAGGGTACTTGAATTAACAAGGCGCGGGCACACTGCCGCAGACACTGAACGGGCCTGCAGGCTTATAAAGCGTTACCGTTTTTCACTGATAGGCCAGATGATGACTGCACTTCCCGGTTCTAGTCCCGCGGACGAAATAGAGACAGCCGAAAAAATAGTTGAACTCGGTGCCGACGGCGCAAGAATCTACCCTACCGCGGTTTTTGCCCGCACTGAGCTTGCTGAAATGACAAAACGCGGAGAATATAATCCTCCGGACTCCGAAAACATAATTTCAAGGACCGCAGACGTGCTTGAGGTATTCCTGCGTGCCAAGGTGCCGGTAATTAAAATCGGTTTGCATTCCGGACGCGATCTTTACGGAAGCGAAGGCATCATCTCCGGTACATACGACCCGTCTGTCGGAGAACAGATTATGTCGCGTGTAATGCTGAACAGGATAATCCATCGCCTTCGGGGACTTGAAACACATGAAAAAATCCTGTTTCTCGAGGTTCCGACGGGGTTTACGTCGATTACATCCGGCAAAAGAAAAACAAACAAAACGGCTTTGTGCAACGGTTTCGGCTTCCGCGACGTGAAAATCAGCGAAAATCCGGATCTGAGGCCATATACGTTCAATTACACATTAAGCTGAGGAATGTAGTTTGAAACTTAAAGCAATTGAAATTCAGGGATTCAAATCCTTCCCCGACAAAACAAGACTTAACTTCGATAACGGAATAACCGTAATTGTCGGTCCTAACGGCAGTGGTAAATCCAACATAACCGACGCCGTGCGCTGGGTACTCGGCGAGATGTCGACCAAAAGCATTCGCGGCTCAAAGATGGAGGACGTCATTTTCGGCGGTTCCGATAACCGCCGGCCAATGAGTTACGCCGAGGTAACGCTTTTCATTGACAACACTCAGGGGCTCGGGCGTCTCGAGGACGAGCACGATGAAGTTTCTGTAACCAGAAGATATTTTCGCGGCGGCGATTCCGAATATCTGATTAACGGCCGCAAAGGCAGGCTCAGAGATATTGCCGAACTGTTCATGAACACCGGCGTCGGGAAAACCGGATATTCAAATATAGGTCAGGGAAAAATCGCGGAGATTATTTCGCAAAAAAGCGACGAGCGCCGTTCTGTATTCGAGGAAGCCGCCGGAATTAGCAAATTCCGCGTCCGCAAAAACGAGGCGGAACGCAAGCTCCGTGATACAGAAGCAAATCTTCTGCGCGTCGGGGACATGCTTTCCGAGCTCGGCGACCGAGTCGGCCCGCTTGAAAAAGAGGCTGCCGCTGCAAGAAAATACCTCGATCTGCATGAACAGAAAAAGGAAGTGGACGTTTCGCTCTGGCTCTACCAGGCGAACACCATGAGATCAGTAGCAGACGAAACCGAACGGCTTTATGCGGCCGCAAAACTGGAGCTTGAATCGGTGGACGGAGAAATTTCATCCTTTCAGCAGCGCTCTGAAGCTCTTTACTCCGAAGCGGGAGAAAGCAGAGTTTCGGCCGAAAAAATCATCGGCCAGATGGAGAAAATTAACGAAGAACGCTACAGACTTGAATCGAGCGGTCAGGTACTCGAAAACGACATTTCCCACACGGAAAGCCGAATTACCCAGGCAAGGCAAGAGCTTGAAGCAAGAAAGAACGCTTTGCTTGACGGGCAAACGCGTGAAAGCGAATTTTCCGCTCTGCTCGAAACGAAAGCGAAGCAAAGAACAGAAACAGCCGAGAAAATAAAGGATAAGACAATTCTTCTTGAAAAACAGACTCTCGAATGCGAGGAACTGGAACGGAAGATCCTTGACTGCGACGACGAACGAAGGCTAATAGAAAGTGAAATAACAAATCTGCGCGTACTGCTTTCGGCAATGGACGGCTCGCACGAAGCAGGCAGAGGCAGAAAACAGGACCTGGCAAAACAGATTGATGCTCTGACCGAATCAGTTGCCGCGCTCGAGGACAACAGAAAACGCACAGCCGAAAAAGAACAGTCATACGCAGACAGCATACGCCTTATGCGTGAAGAACTCACCCGGGCGCACGAAAAAACAAAAGCAAACGAGGAAAGACAGGCCGAAATCCGCACAAAGCTGAACGGACTTGCCGTTGGTATCGAAACCCGTAGAAAGCGCGCCGAAGCCCTGCGCCGCATGGACGAGCTGCTTGAAGGGTACTCATACTCGGTTAAAAACGTCATGCATGCCGCCGAAATCGGTGAAATATCCGGCATATGCGGCCCCGTTTCAAGACTTCTGAAGGTAAAAAAAGAATACAGCATAGCTATCGAGACTTCTCTCGGTGCAAACATCCAAAACATAATCACCGAAAATGAAGACGCAGCCAAAAACGCCATCTCATTCTTGAAAAGAACGGGCGGCGGCAGGGCTACCTTTTATCCGATCACGTCCGTAAAAGCGCGGCAGCCAGCCGTAACCGCAGGTTTGCTGGCCTCTCACAGGGGGTATATCGGTATGGCCGATGCGCTGTGTACATTTGACACGAAATACAGCGGGGTTATCGGCTATTTGCTTGGAGGGACAGCTGTTTTTGACAACCTCGATAACGCATCGTACAGCGCAAAGGCATTCGGATACAGGTTGCGCATCGTCACCCTTGACGGACAACTGGTAAACGCCGGTGGCTCTTTTACCGGAGGCTCAGTGAAGACTGACAGCGGAATTCTTACGCGCTCGGCTGAAATATCGGCAATCAACGAAGAGATAACCTCGCTGGAGCTACGTCAAAAAGCAGAAACCACCGCGCTTGAAAAACTGGAGGCAGAATCTGCAGAATCAGGCGAAAAGATCGAGGACCTTGAAGGAAGGATAAGCCTCATGCAAACGCTCTGTCAGAACGAGCACACAGCGCTGGAGGTTATAAAAACACGAATCGAGAGCGAAAAAGAAAGGCTTGAAGCGCTGCAAACAGATTTTGAAGGGATCGACGAGGAAAACAGCAGATACGACGCGGAGCGCTCCGATCTTTGCTGGAACATAAAACAGGCGGAAAACAAACTAGAACAGGCCGAAAAGCTGCTCGATACGGCGCGTACCGAAAACAGCGATGCCGACGACGCACGTCAGGACACGGAAAAGGAAAGAAACGCTTTGCTTGTAAGCGTTGCGACGCTCGATACCGAAATAGAATCGCTCAAGTCCAGCAGCCGCCTAAACCAGAGCACCGTATCCGCGCTTGAAGCCGAAATTGAGCGCTCGGAAGCGCTTATATTGACGCTTCAGGAAAAGCTTGTTACCGCGCGAAGCAGAATAAAGCAGCAGACAGCGGAGAAAGGCGAAATCTCCGGAGTTCTGGAAACGCTTGCGCATGAAAAGGAAAAACTCGCAAAGCAAAACGAGGAATTTGAAAAAAAACAGTCTGAAATACGAGGAAAGCTTTCCGAACTAGGCGAAAAAAGAGACTTTATTTACAAAGAATATGTCAGGCTCGAGAGTAAGCAACAGCAGATAAACGCCGATCACGACAGGCTTTCGGCAAAGATATGGGAGGACTACGAGCTTACGTACTCCGCCGCAGTTGAACTGAACTATCCGCCAATCACCGAAAAGGATATTCCAGATTACAATCGCAGACAGGCAGAATTGCGTAACAAGCTGCGTGCACTCGGCCATGTTAACGTTGGAGCTATCGAGGAATATGCTGATGTAAAAGAAAGATACGAATTCAGCAAAACGCAGTACGACGACCTTATAAAGGCTCGTGAAAGCCTCGACGGCATAATCGGACGCCTCGACCGTGAAATGAAAACCAAATTCATAACGGCTTTTGAGGCTATCAACCGCAACTTCGCCGTTACCTTCAGAGAGCTTTTCGGCGGTGGAACGGCAAACATTTCCCTTTCCGACCCTGACGACGTACTTTCAAGCGGAATCGAAATTAACGTCGCTCCTCCCGGAAAAATAATAAACAACCTGATCTCACTCTCAGGCGGCGAGCAGTCGTTTGTCGCAATTGCGCTGATGTTTGCGATACTCAACGTAAATCCCACCCCATTCTGCATTTTCGACGAGATAGAATCGGCGCTTGACGAGGTAAACGTCGTACGCCTATCCGAGTACATGAAACGCTATTCCGAAAAAACACAGTTTATTGTCATCAC
>JAFZTO010000152.1 GCA_017618795.1 Clostridia bacterium
ATGAAACAGCGCCGGTATCGGGATTTTTATGTCCCGATACCGGCGAGTTTGGTTTGAGAGGCGAGATTCAAACTCGCGCGTCAGCATTCAAAGAATTGATGAGCGCTAATTTGCCTCGTTATGGCTCCATTTTCCGGTTTCTCTTTATTCCAGCGTTTCGTAAAATCCGCGTTTGTACGGATTGGGTTTTACGCCAACGATCCGATCGCCCTTGAACAAATAGACAAATGTCTCCCCGTTGCGGACGTTTTCCTCATAAGTCTCCTCCGGCAGGTCATACCGCATCACGATCTGCGCACCCGGAGCCTGCGGAGGGATGTGCGCCCAGATGCCGCACCGCAGCGGGGTGATTTCATTTCCATCAACTTCAAAACGCACTTTTTTTGCCCATTCAGGCACACGAATATGCACGGCTTTGGGCTTGTCGGTCGAAATCCGGACTTCGGCCGCGTCGTCGTAGCGGACGCGTACCCGAAGGCCGCTCTCATCGCGGTCGAAATGCAGGAAAATCTCGTAAAAAGCTCCGCGGTCAGTCACGGCGTGCCGATACAGCTCCACAAGCGAGTGCATACAGGAACAGGTGACGTCGGTCGTGTTGCCTTTGCCTCCGGTCGGATGCAAATAAATGTTAAAACCGCCGAGGCATCTCTCGTTGAGGTTCTGGTATTTTTCCTCCGCGCTGTCAGGCTCCATTGCCGCAAGCGGCGGGTCAAACGGTTCGCTGATCTGCGCCGGAAACACGCGGCACCGCAACAGATGCTCCGGCAGGTCGGCAAATTCGGTATAACCTTCCTGGAACAGCCACAGAGCGATCTGAGCCACATCCGCGGTGGACGCCGGGTCACCCGCATCGTAATAGCTGATGCCGTGGGTGCAAAAACCGGAGCGCGACACCATCGGCAGCAATTCCTTTTTATAGGCGGCGTAAGCCCGTTCGATGACGTCACGGCGGCCTGTCATCCGGCCGAAAGCTATCAGGCCCTCCACCGCTCCGCAGGTCGAGTGCATGTGCCGGTACGGCGTCACGTCGCGTATCGTGCCGTCGGGCATAAAAATATCGCGCATTTCCACTTCCATAAATCGGTTGGCCAGATCGAACATGATCTCGTCGCCTGTGGCTTCATACAACCAGCACAGCGGGGCCATCGCCCGGCAGAATGTAGAGACAGGATACCCGTGGTTGAACTTTGGCGTCGGGTTCACCTTGATGTATGCGAGCTTCGACAGATCCCAGTACTGATATTCGTCTCCGCTTCCCGGTTCCGGCGGAGTTTCCGGAACACGGAAGATCGCGTCAAGAGTCAGGCACAACCGGTGAGCCGTCCCGGCCGCCCACCGGTTTTTCCGAAATTTTACAAGCGCCAGCAGGCAGAGAAGCCATTCACGGAGCGAGTGAAGCTCAATTTCCTGTTCGTTAGCAGCGTTGCTTCTGGGATACGGCTGAAAACCCAGAACATCCGGCTGGCTGAAAAATTCGTGTGCGGTGCTGAGCATGCCGGCCTCGATATCCGCCGGGATGACGAAATCGGGCAGGATCGATTCCAACCGCATCGCGGCGTCCCACCAGCGTCCGAAATTATGCCCAACCCAGCCCATGTGTGAAAAGGCCTTATTATCATCGTCGATTTCCAGGCTCCAGTACGGGCGGTAATGGTTTTCCTTTGAAACGAGATTGACCACGTTTTTTGCTCCCAGTTCAAGGCTGGTTTTCAGATCCTGATTCATTTTCAATAGCTCCTTTTCTTTTATGAAAGACCATCGTCTTTTTTTATTGTCTCCGTAGTGTATTGATCCGTACGCACGGCGGTGCGGGAGGACGGGGATTAGTCGACCGATTAAATAGATACCCGTCACCTGCTGAGAACGTACGTATAGGTTTCAAGTCCCGGCGCTATTTCAATGCGTCCGCCGAAAATGCCGAAGCAGTCCACGTTCTCACCGGAGTCGTTTCTGATTTCACAGCGGGTAAAACCATCAAATACGGCATGGCCTTCCCTGAAGGGAAGAACAGTCAGCATATCGGCCGACCGGAACGGACCGCAGGCTGTCACTGCTACCTTGTTTTCTGATAAGGCACGAAATCCCCGGCAGGAAAAACTTCCTGAAAATTCCGCAATGCTTATTCTGTCTCCCTGCATGAGAAGACCGTCACCGGTAAATTCAATCGCCGTGCCGTCAAATTCGACTTTGACTCTTTCGGCGCTGTCAGAATGCAGAACGTAGAGCTTCCCGTATTCGGTGTTGCGCACCTGTACCATACAGTCCTTGTCCGAACGGAAGACAGCGTGCGGTATGTCAGCCCCGGGGACAAGCCCTGAGACATCTCCGCGCATTACTCTGACCCCTTTTGCCTCAAGACCGGAAAGCAGTTTTTCCGTGTCGGCCGGGATCGGTTTTTCCGCGGGATAAAGAACAATTTTGGCGTCGGCCGGCAAATCACCGAGTTTGTCGCTCTGCCATATGTCAAATTCCGCCCCACATCTCCACAGTGCATCGAAGCATCTTTTTATATAGTCTGTTTTTCTCTGGTAGCCGAGTTGAGGTTTGAATTCCTCGGTCTCAAACGGCAAAACAAGGTACGTTCCGCTCCCGACCGGTCTGGAGACAAGCTTAGCCCCGATTTGAGAAAATCGTTTTGTGACAAGTATCGCCGGCGTTTCATAGTCATTGTTCGGAAAGTTTATAGCGTACATATGCGAAGCCACCCACGGGCATATGCTGACGCATCCTCTCGGCCATGATTCTGCGTACGTGTAACGTCCGGCGAAAAAGAAGCGTTCGCATTCAGCGGGATAATCGTTCATGAACTTCATAAAAGGAGGTACCCCGCTCAGCCGGTCACACAGCCACGAGCTTCCCCACTCGTAGCTCATCGCCGCGTCCGAGGTCGAGGCAATGAAGGAATGGAAACGCGAATCGTATTCCTCCGCCCTGACGACGGAGTCGGTCCATGTGCCGCCGAATTCCTCTATGACGTGTGACTTACCTATACAGGTCGGATCTGAAAAGTTAGCGTAGTATCTCGCCTGTTCCTTGGGATGGTACGTATGTTCCACAACGATATCCGCGTTTTCGGTGCATCGGTAGTTTTCAGAGCCGGTGTCCCAGCAGCTAACGCCGTAAACGACCGGCCGCGTCGGATCGGTACAGGTGAGCACGCTTCTTATCTGCTCCGCCCACTGTCTGAAAAGCGCTATGCTGTTAAAAGGCGGGGGAAGCTCAAACGAGCTTTTGTCGACCCAATCATAACCTGCCTGCTCAGGCGTGGGATCGACGACGGAAAACTCGTTCGAAAGATCCCAGACGATATTCGTATAGCCCTGAAAATGTTCGGCGAGGGCACGTACGAAGAGTTTCTGCTCCGGCATACCCTTGAAAATCAATCCAATGAGTCGCTCGTCGTACTGGTCGGCCGCGTCAAAGCGGGCGTGGTATTTTTCGGTATTTACCTCCATCGTGTGAACCCAGGATGTGAAGATGGTGATCCATGCGACGATGCCGGCGTCTGCGAGCAGTTCAACGATTGCCTCCATGCCGCGCAGGCTCGTTTCGTCAAGTATGGGGTCGCACCATATTCTGCAGATTCTGATTCCGGCGTTTTTCATCGCGCCGATCGTCTCTTCAGCCCGGGAGAGATTGACATCACGGTACGACAGCTCGTAAAAATCGGAGGAAGGGTAGTAGTGTGTCCCCATAAAGAAACCCCGTTCCCCGTCGATTACGATATCTTTTCCGGACATTATGACGTTCGGCCTTGTCCTGCCGGCTTTTTTTATCATTACAGAGCGGCTGAGCGAATCGATAATTATCCCTCCGTTTTCGCGCGCTTCGCCGTAAACGAACCGGTCGTATCTGTAAAGAACAGCTTCCAGACGTACTGTTCCGGTGAAGGCGGTATTGTCGGGATACCAGGTTACATGACAGTTTTCGGTGCTGCGGGGCGTGACGGCAATCTGCCGGAAAGCTACCGTCTCGTTTTTGTCGCCACAGACGGCTTTAATCTCGACCGCAAGAGCTTTCAGCTCGTCACTGAGGTTTTCGACCTGAAAATCGATTCTGATCCGCTCGCCTTCGGAATAGACCGGGAATTCCGAAACAAGGCGGCTGACATAGCATTTTTCCTTTTCAAGCGCCACGGCGTGTGTGATCAGCGATTCCCAGAAGCGCCTGTCGATGTTGAAAGGATCGGCGGCGATGACATACCACCATGCCCCCTTGTAATTGCCGGAAGTCAGCGCGCTGTCATAATTTTTTACAGCGAGTCCGACGGCGCCTTTTTCCCGGCCGTATTTATCGCGGTCGACGACAAACGGGAAAATATCCGCCCGCGGTTCTTCGTCTATGCCGTGCATGGCGTATGTACTGAACGAGCGTATAAAGAGATATTTAGCTTTGCTCCGCGAAAAAGACACGTCTCCGCAGATATCCGGCGGGAGATACTTGACAAAAGCGTTTTCGGTTATTTCTCCGTCGACCGAGAAGATCCAAAGACGGTTGAGCAACTCGAGATTTTTCTGCGACGCAAAAATAAAATGTTCGCCGGCTTTTATTCGTTCATATATGGTCTCCCAATCTTCTTCCAGACATTCCGCGCTGAAAAACGAGATGCCGGAATTAAAACCGGAAAGCGATTCAAAATGGTCCTTTTCACCAATAAAAATCATGTTTGTCCCCCTAATGAAACTTTCTGACATTTAGTTGCTTTATTATTATCCGCGTGTCGTTGGTTTGCCGCTTTTCCGTTACGGATGCCCACCTACACTCCCTAACGGCTATATAGCGCGATTTGCTCCGCCGGTTTGCGAATTGCCGTCGGGGTCTATTTATTATACACTATTTTTAAGGAAAAGTCAACTGATAAACAAAAAATGGATAAAAAAATCAAAAAAAAAAAAAAAAAATAATA
>JAFZTO010000153.1 GCA_017618795.1 Clostridia bacterium
ATTCCCATCTTTTCGATAAGGTCGCCGAGGGATTTGTCATACTGCGCTTTGGAGATTGCGTTACGCTCCAGGAATAAATCCAGCGTGCGCTTCTGCCGGAGAAAAAGGTCGATTTTCTTCTCATAGGGAGTTAATGAGGAATAGTCTTTATTGCTCATTAGTTATTAATTGCATCAATCAAGTGTGCCATTATCTAAATCTCCTAAAGCTTTCAGTTGGTAGCTGCAAAGCTGAAATCTTCAAATCTCAGCGCCTCATCGGCTTCAGTGCGAAAGACAAAACATATTCCGTTTGTTCCCGCGGTATTGTTCAGAGTTACATCAAAAGACTCAAATTGATCAAAGCCGCCGGTATTTCCGATAATACAGCTGCCGAGCAGCTCTCCGTCGGGGGTTTCTTTATGTATTTCCACTGTGCAGGGGGTATCGTTTCCGTTTGCAACGGTGAGTTTAAGGGTAGCATTTCCCGGCATATTAAGGATATTCGGGAATGACAGGTATGAGCCGTCCTTTATGCCGCGAAGCTCAAAGCCGTTCGTATTTTCCTTTTTGCTGATACCGTCGGCAGCGTCAAAAAACCACTCGCCGTTGATTGCTTTCCATGTTGCGTCATATTGACCGACTCCGACTTTTTTGATAAATTCATCGGTAACTATATCGCCGTTGTCTTTCATATGAGCGTAAACAAATTTCGTGGTTCTGTAATAAGGATCGAGCGGTTCGCCGCTTCCGTAGTTTTCAGGAACACCGTAAGTAAAATAAGTCTGGTTTCGGAATGTGAAGAATGTGCCGTGGTCGGTAAAGCAATCTTCACAGATCCTGCCGCGATATGTATAAGGGCCGTAAATGCTCTTGCTTGTCGCATACTCTCCGCCATGCGAGTTAAGATAGTAGGTATCACCCCATTTTGTTATCCAGCAGGCATCATTCTCCCACCCGTCAATGATTTCGACCGCCTTCGGCTCTTCTGCAAGTGAAATCATATCCTCGTTGAGCCGTGCAATATAATATTTCTTGCCGACTACCGTATATCCGAACATAATATACGGGGTCTTGTTTTCATCATCGTCAATGAATACTGTCGGGTCATAGCAGGCTGTATCTGCAAGCCCCTGGGGCAGCAGCGGCTTTCCGAGAGCGTCGAAATAAGGTCCTCCGGGACCGTTTTCACTGACCGCCACGCCGGTGCATCGCTGCTGATCGGAGAAATAGAGATAATACTTGCCGTTTCGTTCCGCCGCATCGGTGGCGTAGCATTCATGATCAGTTCCGAGGAAGGTGTCCTCCGGACGAAGCGTAAACTCAAGCTCCCAGTTGACAAGATCTTCAGAAGAAAATACGCGCCAGTCGTCCATGCGGTAGATGGATTGCCCCGGACCGTAATCGTGGCTGGAAAACAGATAGGCCTTGCCGTCAAAAACATGCACATGCGGGTCACAGACACCCATATCGGGGAATACGCGTCTGAAGTCGCCTCCCTGCAGATTGCCGATACCGCTGAAGCTGTCTCTTATCTCATCAACATTTCCCGCCGTCAAATAGTAATAATAGCTGAACGGTTTGTCAAATTCCAATCCGAAAACACCGAGCGGTGCTACATAATTTGTTGAGTCGGATCCCGCATCGGCGGAACCGTCATACTGATACCGACCGGCGAGCAGAGAAGTCGCTTTCGGTGTAAATAATCCAACTCCGTAGTCGCTGTCGTTCGTCCATGCGCACCATGTTTCGTTATTTCCGCCCTTCAGCTGAAATGCGGGCTTTCCCGCCCAGAACGGCAGATCACGTTCAACGCGTAATTCGTCGCCGGTCCAGGGTTTATCTCCGTCATAGAACCAGAAGTTGTCGAGAGCACTGACTGTATAAAACGCCGGTAGCTCCTGCTGCTTTTCTGTCCACGGTGTCTGAAGAAAGTCAACAACCGTATTCTTAACGGTCAGCCCCTCATCCGTCAGTTTATACACGCATGAATAATATGTTTGTGTGAGCAGGTTATCCTGCGCCCAATCGAGAGGGCGGCAGACTATGCGGATTTCATCATCGGTTTTTTCAACGGCTACAAGTTTGCTGCTGTTGCCATACATGTCACCTCCCTGAACGGGATTGTAGCCCCATACGCTGTCGCCGTAAACACCGTTTTCATAACCATCTATTTTTTGCGGTCCGTAATATGACTGTTGCACAAGACGACCGGTATCATGATTATTAAGCAGATTACCGTAGTCTGTGTTCTTTTTGTCTTCAAACCAAGAGAGACCGCCGCCCCATCTGAGGCTGACACCGGCTTTATATTGATCGTTTTCAATGAACAGAATATCATCTTCCTTCGGCGCATTTTGCAGACCGCAGGAAAAGTCCGAAACGCTGAGAACACAGTTTTCTCCTTTTATTATCGGCTCAAAGCGCACGGAAATAAGGCGCGAAGCTGTCTTGCGGTCAAGGTAACCGTTAAGCAGCATTGAGGTCCGGGTTGATTCCGAGCTCAGAAGCAGTTCTTCCTCGATTGTTTCTCTCTCCAACCTGTATGAGATGACTGCGCGAGCGGCCGCTGTGGCTTCGTAAGAAAACGAGATGCGGTTGAATTTCATCGTTCCCGAAATCGGCGGAAGCGTTACCGTAAAACCGTTTGTAACATCTTCGGCAGACAGACTCAGTTCCGGAACAGGTATTTCATTTTTCACCTCGATCCCTCCTTTATAAAAGCCGAGAACCATAAAAATGAAAAGAAAAAACGAGGCGATTCTTTTGAAAAATAACTCCATAAGCATTCCTTTCTTGTTTCAGAACTCCGACTAAACTGATTTCTTTTTCTTTGCACTTGTTTTTAAGATAACAGTGCTTATGAATGCGCCGATAATTGCTCCGCCTATTCCGGTAAGAGCCAGGCCTCCTGCGGCGAAAGCCGAGCCGCTTTCCGAAGGTGATTTCACCTGTTG
>JAFZTO010000154.1 GCA_017618795.1 Clostridia bacterium
AAGCGTGACCGTGCCGGAGAATCTCGCCGCGCCGACAGTTGGCGCAGCATCCGCCCCGACCGTTACGGTCTGCGTCCCGCTTTCGGGCCGGCGTATTGCCTTTGACACGGCAAACGGTTCCGCTTCGGTTACGGCGAGGGAGATATTCGGCCCGGAATACACGTATCTGTACGACGAGCCCGACGGAAAAAACATAAATCACGGATGCGGCTCGACAAGAATGAACAGTCTTTGCCGCTTTGTTGCCGAAAACGGATACGACTTGGGCGTTGCCTTCGACGGGGACGCCGACAGATGTCTGCTGTGCGATGAAAACGGCCGGATCATTGATGGGGATTTTATTATTTCTGCTCTTGCAGCCGAAATGAAGAAAGCCGGGACGCTTGACGGACAGCGCGTCGTGGTAACTAAACTTTCAAATCTCGGATTCCACCGGATGATGTCGGAATGCGGAATATCTGCAGACCAGACAGACGTCGGGGACCGGTACGTTCTTGAGAGGATGCTGCAGACGGGAGCCGTGATTGGCGGAGAGCAGTCCGGACACATTATCCTGCGGAAGTTTGCAACAACCGGCGACGGGCAGATAACCGCCGCGTCCTGCCTTGCACTGCTGGCTGCTTATCCGGACAAAAAGGCTTCTGAGATTTTCTGCAGAATGAAGAAACTGCCGCAGATTTCGCTGAACGTCGCGGTACCGAACCAACTGAAGAAGAAGGTCATGTCGTCTGAATCCGTGCTTTCACTGAAAAATGAAACGGAACTTGCCCTTAACGGCCGCGGCAGGCTTATTCTCAGGCTGTCGGGAACGGAGCCGATAGTCAGGGTTATGCTCGAAGGCGACGATATCGAAGAGATAACGGTATACGCCGAGAAGCTAAGAACAGTAATCGGAGAAGCGGTAAATGTGGCTGGCGGACGGATGGACTGAATACGAGCTTATAGACTGCTCAGACGGGGAAAGACTTGAAAGATGGGGCAAATACATCCTTATCCGGCCCGACCCTCAGGTAATATGGATGAACTGCCGTGTCAGTCGCGATTGGAACAGAGCTGACGCAAGATATTTCAGATCTTCGCACGGCGGCGGTGAGTGGATCAAAAACAGCCTGCCAGAAAAGTGGAACATTTCCTATAAAGGGCTTAATTTTGTGCTGAAGCCGATGGGCTTCAAGCACACCGGGCTTTTTCCGGAGCAGGCGGTGAACTGGGACTGGTTTTCGGAGCTTATCGGGCGATCGGGAAGAAAAATAAAAGTTCTCAACCTTTTTGCCTATACAGGCGGTGCAACGGTTGCCGCTGCCAGGGCGGGAGCCGAGGTGTGCCACGTCGACGCTTCAAGGGGTATGGTAACGACCGCAAAGGAAAACGCTTTTCTGTCCGGCCTTGCCGATGCGCCCGTCCGGTATATCGTCGACGACTGCATTAAATTCTGTGAAAGGGAAAAGCGCAGGGGAAACCGTTACGACGCTGTAATTATGGATCCCCCGTCGTACGGAAGAGGACCGAACGGAGAAAAGTGGACCCTTGAGGATAATATTGATTCATTTGTGGGGCTTGCCGCGTCGCTTCTTTCGAACAATCCGCTGTTTTTTCTTCTGAATTCATACACAACGGGGCTTTCCCCATCGACTATGGGCTATCTGCTCGAAAAAAATATAAAAAAAGCTGTCGGCGGCTTGGTGATTTCGGATGAAATCGGTCTTCCCGTTTCATCAACGGGTTCGGCTCTGCCGTGCGGCGCCTCGTCAAGGTGGGTGTTCCGGGCATAGTTTTTATTCCGTCGGTGTTAAACGGTGATTGCGATTAAAATCCCGTAAATCACGTTTATCCGGGCTTCTGCTGCTGAACCCTGAAAAACGGAAGGCAGAACGAGTGCGCGTAATTATTTTACTTAAACAACGAACTTTTAAGAATGGCGTATTTTGAACTTGAAAACATTTCCTTCAGTTACGATGAAAGCGCTGAAGGAGGCGAAACAAAAAAAGTAATAGACGGGGTTTCTCTTGAAATAGAAAAGGGCTCGTTTGTCTGTGTGCTCGGCCACAACGGCTCGGGCAAGTCGACGCTTGCGAAAATTCTTAATCTTGTACTTACCCCAACGTCTGGCAGGCTTGTTATCGGCGGGAAAGAAGTTTCCGGCCCGGAAATAAGCGAGGACGAGATTTTTGACATACGCCGCAGGATCGGTATGGTCTTTCAGAATCCCGACAATCAGCTTGTTACGACGATCGTCGAGGAGGACGTTGCCTTCGGGCCGGAAAATCTCGGTGTTGATCCGGAGGAAATCAGACAACGTGTCGACAGCGCGCTTCAAACCGTCGGAATGAGCGAATATGCGAAGCATTCCACTCATCAGCTTTCCGGCGGACAAAAACAACGCGTGGCGATTGCAGGAGTGCTTGCGATGCAGCCGGAATGCATTATTTTCGACGAGTCCACTGCTATGCTCGATCCGATCGGCAGGCGCGACATTATGTCGACGATCGAGTATCTCAACCGCGAGCGGGAAATTACCGTTATCCATATTACCCACAATATGGACGAAGCGGTAAGAGCTGACAGGATAATCGTCATTAACGACGGGAAAATATATCTTGACGGAACGGCAAAGGAGGTATTTTCCAGCGTTGAAAAACTGCGAAGAGTCGGGCTGGACGTACCGCAGGTAACAGACCTTTTCTATGACCTGTCCCCGTACCTCGATCTTCCGTCCGGCGTTATCGATATTGAAGAAGGGGCGGCCGTTCTTGCCGACAGACTGAAAAATGGGAAAGCTTGAGATACGTGACGTTTCTTATATCTACGGCAAGGATACGCCGTTTGAAAAGCTCGCCCTTGACCGCGTTAACGCCGAATTCTGCGACAACTGTATAACGGGCCTTATCGGTCACACCGGCTGCGGCAAATCCACGCTTGTACAGCTGCTTAACGGCCTTCTCGTTCCCACACAGGGGAAAGTGTTTCTCGACGGGCAGGATATCAACGCAAAGAGCGTGAACCGCAGAGAGCTTCGCTTTCGCGTCGGGCTTGTGTTTCAGTATCCTGAATATCAGCTTTTCGAGGAGACTGTTCAGGCCGATATAGCTTTTGGGCCTAAAAATATGGGGCTTGACAGTGAGGAAACAGCCAGACGCGTTCTTTCGGCGCTCCATTTTGTCGGGCTCGACGAAACACTACTTACCGTTTCGCCGTTTGATCTTTCGGGAGGCCAGAAGCGCCGCGTCGCAATTGCCGGTGTTATGGCCATGCAGCCTGAAGTGCTTATACTTGATGAGCCGGCAGCCGGGCTTGATCCGATCGGACGCGAGGAAATCCTCGGAGGCATAAAGAGTTATCAGAGAGCGCGGAATTCTTCGGTAATAATCGTCAGTCACAGCATGGAGGATATGGCCCGCTATTCGGACAACATTGTCGTCATGAGCCACGGGACGGTCACTGCGCAGGGAACATGCAGAGACATTTTTTCAAACCATGAGCTTCTGACCGACGCCGGGCTGTCAATACCTCAGGTAACCGCTTTTCTTGCTGCTCTCAGGAAAAACGGAATTGATGTAAGCAAAGATATTTTTACGGTGGATGACGCCGTCAAAGAGATTCGCAGCTATATGCTGAGGGAGAGAAACCGTGCTTAAAGATATTACGATGGGTCAGTTTTTTCCCGGCGAATCACTTCTTCACAAGATGAATCCGTCTCTTAAAATCATAGCGACGGTTCTGTATATTGTTGCTGTTTTTCTGTGTAAAAGCGCGGCGGCGTTTGCCTTTATTTTTACGATTACGGTTTTAATAATCATCGTTTCGGGAGTTCCTGCAAAGGTTATTCTCAGATCTGTCAGGCCGCTTATTTTCATTCTCGTATTCACAACCGTATACAACGTTTTCTTTACAAAGGGCGACACGCTGCTCTTCAGCCTCGGCTTCGTCAGGGTATACAGAGAGGGAGTGTTCAACGCCGTCCTGATTGCCGTAAGAATACTGTGCCTGCTTGTCGGCAGTTCGGTCGTTCTTACTTATACGACCTCGCCTATAATGCTTACGGATGGCCTTGAAACGTTGCTTAAGCCACTTACGTGGATCGGCGTTGACGTTCACACTTTTGCCATGATGATGTCGATAGCTCTCAGGTTTATTCCGACTCTGATAGAGGAAACGGATAAAATCATCAGCGCTCAGAAGGCCAGGGGAGCAGATTTCGAATCCGGCAATCTGATAAGAAGAGCCAGGGCTCTGATCCCCATTCTCGTGCCGCTCTTTGCCTCCTCCATAAGGCATGCGGTTGACCTCGCCACGGCGATGGAGTGCAGATGTTACCGGGGAGGCAGGGGCAGAACTAAAATGACGACTCTTCGGCCCGACGCGGCAGACTGGATCGTGCTTCTGTTCTTTGCTTTGCTGATTCCGGCGGCAATTCTGCTTAACGTTTACGTCCCGTTCTTTTCGATATGAAATATAAAGTTACCGTCGCTTACGACGGAAGACATTTTTGCGGTTTTCAGTTTCAACCGAATCTCCGTACTGTGCAGGGCACTCTGACGGATGCAATGAGCGTCATTCTCGGCGATTGTACAGTGACCGGATGTTCAAGGACCGACAGCGGTGTTCACGCAACCGGGTTTGTTGCGCTTGTTGATGCACCGCACGGCACGGTGCCGTTCGAAAGACTGTGTAAAGCTGCAAACTGTGTGTTGCCGGACGATGTTGCACTTTTAAACTCGGAGCCTGCGCCGGAAGGTTTTCATCCGCGTTATTCGGCTAAGAGCAAAGAGTATGAATACCTTATCAATGTTTCGCAAACGCGCAATCCGTTTACGCATGGTTTGGTTTATGACTACTGCCGCGCGCTTGATATAGACAAAATGAATCGCGCGGCGGTGGATTTTGAGGGAAAACACGATTTTTCTGCGTTTATGTCCGCTGGTTCGGATATAAGCGATACGGTGAGGACGATTTTCTGTTGTAACGTCACACGCAGTGGAAACATTGTTGCTGTAAACATCTG
>JAFZTO010000155.1 GCA_017618795.1 Clostridia bacterium
GACGAGAGATTTCTCAGATGCAACATGGAGACGTACTTTGCGATGGGCGGGTGCTGTTCTCCGGCGGCCGACGCTTATCTGAAATACAGAATTCCCGTACACCGGCCTGACGCGAACATGACGTCCACGTCCGGTCTTATCTTCATGATGGCGGACATATTCCGGGGAAGCGAAAAGAAGACCAGAGAGGAGATCGAGGCGGAAGAGAACGCGAGGGACATCGGAACTGTTATCGGTCTGCTTGCCGGCACTGTCATAGCGATGGCTGAGAGGTACAGAGAGGACTACACAGAGAATCCCGAGAAGTACGGGATAAGGCAGAGGAATTCAGATTTCGGGCCGGTTATGGCGATGTGAGAAAGGGGAGTAAAAGCAAGCATGAAAATGAGAATGGAAACAAAAGCAAAGACAAAGACTACAGCAAAAACCAAAACAGAGACAAGTCTGTTTGAAAGACTGCGGTCATCTGCAAAAGTGATGCGGGAAAAACTCCTGAACGCAATAACGCTCGCCGGCAGGCTTATTTCAGACGTCCGCGGCGAATGGAGAATACCGGACGACGTAATAAGAGATCTTGCGAGGCTGTTCCTTCCGTCTGTTCTTGAAATGTACGAAACGGAAGAAGGCAGGGCAACACTTGCAGCATGGGCTGAGAAAAGCAAGGATAACTGTTCAGGAGGAACAGACAGAAAGGACGGGAAACGAGATGGAGCAACAGCAGGCGGAAAGGAATAACGGTCTTCAAGTAACGGGAAATAGAGAAAATAATCCGGGGAAACACGTCCCCGGATCGGTCTTTCATCGTCTTCCGTATCTTTCATAGTCGAAATAAACAGAAAATCCGAACGCGTCACCGATGATGACAAAGTTCGGATTATTCCTGTTTGGTGACCCGGACGAGAATCGAACTCGTGTTACCGCCGTGAAAGGGCGGTGTCTTAGCCGCTTGACCACCGGGCCTGGTAGCGGAGATTGGACTTGAACCCATGACCTACCGGGTATGAACCGGTTGCTCTAGCCAACTGAGCTACTCCGCCGTGCTTCTGTTAAACAGCTTATCAATTATATCACTTTTTTTGTCGTTTGTCAATGATTTTCTGAAAAAAAATCCAGGAAGCAGAAATTTGCTTCCCGGAAACGTCTTTATGACCTGTTTTTTGCCTGAGCTTTTTTTCTGGTGGGAGTGTCAAGGATGGTCTTGCGGAGCCTTATATTCTTGGGTGTAACCTCTATCAGCTCATCGTCAGCGATAAATTCAATCGCTTCCTCAAGGCTCATTATCTTGGGAGGAGTGAGTATGAGTTTTTCGTCCGCGCCCTTGCTGCGTATGGCCGTCAGGTGCTTTGTTTTGCATGGATTTATCTCTATGTCTCCGAGCTTCGGGCATTCGCCAACTATCATGCCCTCGTAAACCGGGGTCTGAACTCCAACGAACAGCTGTCCGCGTTCCTGCGAGTTGAACAGACCGTAAGAGGTCGTTTCACCGGCTTCCGAAGCGACAAGAGAACCTGTGTTTCGAGAGGCTATCTCGCCTTTGAAGGGATGATATCCCTCAAATATGGTATTGAGAATGCCTTCGCCCCTTGTTGCAGTGAGAAATTCGCTTCTGTAGCCGAACAGGCATCTTGATGGAATCAGATAGTTGAGTTCCATGCGTGAGCCACGCCGTCCCATCTCAACAAGTTCCCCCTTGCGGGCGCCGAGCCGCTCCATAACGCTGCCCATATATTCCTCCGGCACGTCGACGATTACCGTCTCATACGGTTCATACTTCTGTCCGTCTATCTGCTTGTAAAGCACTCTCGGAGTAGAGAGCGCAAGTTCGTAGCCTTCGCGGCGCATGGTTTCGACGAGAATGGAAAGGTGCATTTCTCCTCTTCCTGCAACCTTGAAGCAGTCTGTCGTTTCGCCGTCCGAAACCCGGAGGGAAACATCCTTCAGCAGTTCGCGGTAAAGTCTGTCGCGAAGCTGGCGTGAGGTGACGTATTTGCCTTCTTTGCCCGCAAACGGGCTGTCGTTTACCGAGAAGGTCATTTCTATTGTAGGCTCGGATATTTTAACGAACGGCAGCGGTTCCGGGCAGTTCACCGAAGTTACGGTATCGCCTATGTTTATGTTTTCCGCACCGGAAAAACTGACTATATCGCCGGGACAGGCAAAATCCACGGCTTTTTTGCGCAACCCGTCAAATTGCTGCACGGAGACGATGCGCGTACGCACCGGGGGATTGTCAGGATTGTGGTAATTGCATATGAGCACGTCCTGATTTACCCTGAGTGTTCCGCGCTCAATTCTGCCGATGCCCATTCTGCCGACGTAGTCGTTGTAGTCGATCGATGAAACGAGCATCTGCAGCTCGCCGTTTTCATCGCCTTCAGGGGCAGGAATGTATTTCAGGATCGTTTCGAACAGGGGTCGCAGATCGGTTCCGGGTTCGTACGGAGAATATGAAGCCGTTCCGGCTCTGCCGGAGCAGAAGAGCATCGGGCTGTCAAGCTGCTCGTCAGTTGCGTTAAGGTCTATGAGCAGGTCGAGAATTTCCTCCTCCACCTCCTCAAGTCTTGCGTCGGGCTTATCTATCTTGTTGACGACAACGATGACCGGATGATTGAGCTCAAGGGCCTTCTGAAGCACAAATCTGGTCTGAGGCATGGGTCCCTCCGCCGCGTCCACAAGCAGGATTACGCCGTTTACCATCTTCAGTATGCGCTCGACCTCTCCGCTGAAATCGGCATGACCCGGCGTGTCGATGATGTTTATTTTGACGTCGCCATAGTGGACGGCCGTATTCTTTGCAAGTATGGTTATGCCGCGTTCGCGCTCAAGGTCGTTGCTGTCCATGACGCACTCTACGGTCGCCTGATTGTCACGGTAGACGCCGCCCTGCTTGAGCAGCTGGTCGACGAGGGTGGTTTTGCCGTGGTCAACGTGTGCTATTATCGCTATATTTCTTAAATCGTTGCGAATCAAAATTTTGTTCTCCGTAAACTGAATTATTAAACAGGGAGTCTCAAAAACTCAACAAACAAATATTCTACCACTTTTTTACCTTTTTTTCAAGTGTTTTCGGATATTTTTCCGGTCTTAAGCCGATAAAAGCCTTTTTTTATCGAAAAAATCCTAAAAAAACAATTTTTATTTGCTCATAATGTTGACAAATCAAAAAAAATGTGGTATAATTATTCGTCAACTTAAGACAGCAGGTGCAAGGTAAATCCTGCCGAGGTTCACAAGATATAGAAAGCTATGTTTTTTGTCCGCGGTATTTTTACAGCCTGTGGGCATTTTTTATGCCTGATTTCAATAGGAGGTAAATCCCATGCCAAGTGCAACAATTCTTGAACAGAAGAAGGCTGCGACAGAGGCTCTGGCCAATAAGATCAGGGAATCCGTTTCCGGAGTTCTTGTTTCCTATGCCGGAATCAACGTCGAGCAGGACACCGCTCTGCGCAAGGCTCTCCGCGAGGCCGGCGTCGAGTACAAGGTGTACAAGAATTCCATGACCGAACTTGCATTCAAGGAGGCCGGATACGCCGACCTTGCAAAGTATCTGACGGGAATGACGGCCCTCGCGACAAGCAGAGAGGATGCGATCGCGCCTTCCAAGATCCTGAAGGAATACGCCGATAAGATCGAATTCTTCGAGATTAAGGCCGGATTCCTTGACGGAGAGATTCTTGACAAAGATTCTGTTCTTCAGCTTGCGGCGATTCCCAACAAGGAAACGCTTGTGTGCAAGATCATGCTCGGAATACAGAACCCGCTTTACAAGCTGGCTTATGCGCTCCAGGCTATTATCGACAAGAGCGGAGAAGCTCCTGCCGAAGAGACCGCTCCCGCGGAGGAGCCGGCTGCAGCAGCCGAATAAACTGACAGAAGCTCCGTGACAGGGAACGGTCCGGGGCGGACAAAAAAATGTTCCAATAAAATAATAATTGTGAGGAAAAACTATTATGGCAAGTGAAAAAACTCTGGCCCTTCTCGAAGAAATAAAGGGTCTTACCATCCTCGAGATGAACGATCTCGTAAAAGGACTTGAAGAGGCATTCGGCGTTACAGCCGCACCCGTAGCAGTTGCAGGCGGAGCAGCTCCAGCAGCAGCGGCTGAAGAAGAAAAGACGGAGTTCGACGTTATTCTCGCTTCCTTCGGAGCGAAAAAGCTCGACGTCATCAAGGCTGTCCGTGAAATTACCGGTCTTGGACTTAAGGACGCGAAGGACCTTGTCGAGGCCGCTCCTAAAGCTATCAAGGAAGGCATTTCCAAGGACGAGGCCGAGGCTCTCAAGAAAACTCTTGAAGCCACAGGTGCCACTATTGAAATCAAATAAGCTGACAAAGCTGATGCCCGGGGTTTTTCCCGGGCTTTTTTGTACGGTCGCCGGAATGAACCGGCCGTGAGGCTGACACGTTTTTGTCAGGGGTGAGGAGCCTGTTTTTTCGAATTCTTATTGACAAGAGCCCGGCTATATGGTATAATTATATAATTGAAAGATTTATTGCTTGCGGGTGATGATTATGAAAACAGTAAAAAAAGCGTTTCTTTGCGCCGTGTCGCTATGTATTGCGCTTCAGGCGTTTGCGTGCGGCAGAAACGAGCCGGAAGAGGGGTCTTTGCCGGCAACCGGCTCTGCATCGGAGTCTCAGGCTGATTCGACTGTCCCGGTGACGGCACCGCAGGAGCCTCCGACCGTTACCTCTCTTAAACTGCCCGAAGACAACAAAAAACGTTCAGACGAGTTCGCCCTGCGTTTTCTTTCCATTTGCGCAGGCTATTCAAAGACCGCCTGCAGAGAACTTGTTGAAGCTGAAGGCTTCGAGGTGGTTTTGCAGAAGAATTTCGAAAAATCTGACGACGACAGATCTCACACGAGCGCATTTACGGTTGGCAGAGGAACAATAGAATTCAGAGGCAAAACAAGAGATATGGTCATCATAACCGTACGCGGTACCAAAACGGGAGAATGGTATTCGAATTTCGACATTGTTCCGTCCCGCAGTGACCATGCGCAGTTTGCCGAAAACTTTCTGGCGGCGGCACAGGATGTTTACGATACCGTGAAGCCTGTACTCGACAGCGCCGATAATCCCGTGATTCTTGTCGGAGGGCACAGCCGCGGGGCGGCGACGTCAAATCTGCTCGGCTATCTTCTTGACGGCAAATACGACAACGACGCGCTTTACGTGTATACATACGCAACGCCGACCACGGCAAGAAGCAGCGGAGATTACCCGTATATATTCAATTATCTGAATCCGGCGGACGTGGTCACGCTTCTTCCTCCTCCGTACATGGGCTTCGTCAGACTGGGTACGGATATAATTCTCGAAGGCGATTCCGAAACTGCCGGGAGTCTTGATTCTCTGATTAAGGCGTTTGAGGACGTAGCGCCTACTGTTTCCGCCTATTACGGCACGAAATATTCGATTTTCAGAGCGGGGATCGACGAGGAGTTCGGCATGACGACTTACGAGGTTATGCTCGTGCTGTGCGACGTACTGTGCAGCAACGACGCCAGCGCGTTCGCGCCTCTTGCGCTGATGTCGCAGGAAAGCAGTTTTTACACGCTTGCTTCGGCGCTCATTTCCTCCGGGATCACGTCATCGGGTTCCGAAATCGTGAAACAGCATACCCCGACGCTTTACGGGGAGCTTATAAAAAAGTTAATTACAGATCATAGCTGAACAGAAAGGATACGACAATGCTTGAAAATGTAATTGCCGGCAAGGAAAAACTCTTTGCCGACGGAACTCACACGGAACTCAGGCTGCAGGAAAACCGCTCGAGACGGGTGGTCCTTGTCGGAGGCAACCTTGTTGCCAACGGCAGATCGGAAGAGAAGGGTATTTCCGCCAGAGTGTGCGAAAACGGATTTTACGGCTTTTCCTCAAAAGCCGAAACGACTGCCGGCGCGGCAGACGAGGTGCTTAAAGCTGCGACCGAGAACGCGCGTTTCTTTGACAGTCACGTGCGCGAAAAGAAGCCGCCGGTTAAAACGGTTGGCATGGGTACAGTGCCGCTTAATAAAGAGACGGTTGATACCGAACAGAAGACTTATGTCGAGTTTGCCCGTCAGATCGATGCGTATATAGCCGAAAAATACCCCGCGCTTGCCTCGCGCAGGGTTATCCTGACGACCGATTCCACCGAAAAATATATTCTGACCTCCGACGGGTACTCCGGACACGTTACGATTCCGAGGCACTATGTTTATGTCTTTCTGACGGCAAACACCCCGTCCGGAGCCCCGGTCGAACTGTTCAAGGCTCTGGGGGGATATGGTAATTTCTCCGACAATTTCAGCGACCCGTCGCTCTGCTTCCCGGAAATCGACGGGGTTTACGAAGACGTAATGCGCAAAACCGAGGGTATTCACGCTGAAGCGGGTCTTAAGACAGTTGTCCTCGGAGGTGACCTTTCCGGTATGCTGGCGCATGAGGCGGTCGGCCACACGGTTGAGGCGGACCTCGTGAACGGCGGTTCCGTTGCCGGACCTAATCTCGGCAAAGTCGTTGCCTCTCCGCTTGTGAACATGGTCGACTTTGCGAATACCGCGCTTGGCGTGACCGCGCCGCTTCCCGTATACCTTGACGATGAGGGTACTCCCGCCGAGGATGTTGTGCTTATCAAGGACGGCATCCTTCAGGGCTATATGCACAATCTTGAAACGGCCCGGCAGTTCGGAGACAGGCCGCGCGGAAACGCGAGGGCATGGACGTATGCAGACGAGCCTCTCATTCGCATGAGAAACACGGCGGTTCTGCCCGGCAAAGACAGCCTAGACGATATAATAGCGTCGGTGGACGACGGGTATTATTTTATAAGCACGAACAACGGACAGGCTGATCTTACCGGCGAGTTCATGTTCGGTGTGTGCATGGGTTACGAGATAAAGAACGGCAAGCTCGGACGGCCGATACTCGATACCACGATTACCGGCATCGCATTCGACATGCTGAAAACGGTCGACATGATCTCAAACGAGGTCCACTGGTCAAGCTCAGGATTCTGCGGCAAAAAGCAGCCGATGCCAGTAGGTCTCGGCGGACCGGCTCTGCGCTGCAAAATAACCGTGGGCGGAAGATAAGGAGGCAGCAAAATGGCAAATATTATTCTTGTTTCTGACGTCGTGAGAAATCTTATTGAAAAATACAAAGGGGGGAAGGGAGTTTATTCCGTTTCCGACTCGGTTCTCAACGAAATGAACATGGAAAAGGGCGAATTCTCGCTTTTCCGCACGCTGTTTGAAAACGGCGTTTCCGTAACAACCTATAAGGACGGGAAAAAAGGAAGCACGTCGGTTAATTCAACGGATCACGCGGCGCTTGACAAGGCGGTGCGCGAATGCGTGGAATCCTCCGAATCAGGGGTTTACGACGCCGCGTACGACATAGCTCCCTTCGCTGGTAAACGCAGTTTCAGAAGCGGAGTTACGGAATTTGACCGCGAAAAGCTCTTTGCGCGCATGAAGGAGCTTAAGGAGACGATAAACAGGGATTATCCCGAGATCGTTATTTCAAATATAATCGGCGAGCACAGCCGCAACCATTCGATTTACCGCAACACGAACGGCACCGAATTTGATTCTCTTGCCGGTTATTACAGTCTTGTCGCCGAGTTTGCGGCGAAAAGAGGAGACAAGGTAACGTCTCTCAATTATTTCGCGTTCATAACCGACGATATAGAAACTCCGTTTATCGAAAGGAACGGAACTCGCCGTGTCCTCGAAAACTGCATAAAGCAGCTTGATCTTGTGCCGATGGATGGAAAATTTGTCGGGACGGTCGTGTTTACGCCTTCGTGCTTCCTTGAAATGCTTGGCTCGGCGCTAAGCAACTTTGTGTCCGGCAGCGTTATAATGGACGGAACCAGTATCTGGAAGGACAGACTCGGCACACAGGTTGCCTCGGAATGCCTGACGGTAGGCAATTCCCCGCTCGACAGCCGTATTCTGGGCGGACAGCGCTTTACCGGAGACGGATTTGTCGCCGAAAACTACAATATAATCGAGAACGGCGTGCTAAAATCCTTTATGCTCGATCTTTACCACGCGAACAAGACCGGCTTCAGCCCGTCGAAGAACACCGCCGAGTCGATAATCATCGAAGGCGGAGACAGGTCTCTTGACGATATTGTCGCGGGAATAGAGAACGGGATACTCGTCGACGGTTTCTCGGGAGGAGAGCCCTCAGTGAACGGCGATTTCTCCGGAGTTGCAAAGAACAGCTTCCTAATAAAAGACGGCAGGATCGGCTGCGCGGTAAACGAGGCGATGATAAGCGGAAATCTCGCCGACATGCTTATGAATATAACCGGTATGTCAAAGGAGACGGAATGCAACGGCGGCTTCGTAGCTCCGTTTGTTGCATGTTCCGGAATCACTGTTTCGGGCAAGTAATGCTTGTAAAAAGCAAACAAAAAAAGGGCGGAACCTCGGGCAGATACTCGTAAGAAAGTTTTGATGAAAAATGATTAGGGCGTCTGTCTGACAAGATTGGCTGAAAAAGGACACCGGGCTGTTGTATTATACAATAGCCCGGTGTTGGATTTTTAAATCGTCATTTACTTAGCGGCTGGTTTTGACAGTCCAGTTACATCCATCCATTATGTTAATTTTATCTGCAATCATTTGGGTCGCATTAATTAAGAAAGGCTTATCCATATGATACAGGTTTAGTTCCCAATCATCATCTTTTCCGCCATAATCAAATTCTATTCGCCCCTTGTATCCATCACGATAAACTGTAGCCAAGTGCGCTTCAACTTCATCGAGCACTTTCATCATTTCCCGTCTGTCTTTCTCTCTGTTTTCTACGCTCAACTGGATTCTTTCACAATTATCTACAAACCAACAAACAAACTCTGCAACTTTATTCTCATCAACTGTTTTTTTGCCAAATAGATTGAACATAGTATTGTCCTCCAATTTTAATAATACTGTTCAATTACAAGAATCTCTCCTGTAGACTCATCCCGGAACCGCCAGCGTCTCAAATCCCCTTCACTCTTGCCTTTCCCAAGATAGGTCGCAGGTTTCCCATCTTTTCCGAGAGGCCAATCAGAACTTTGAGCCCAGCAGGGATAGCCTTTTTCACTTTTGAACTCTTCCCGAATCTTTGCCTTTATCGCTTTTTTACGCTCAGACTTCTTCATAGTATCTGGGAAAAGTGGAATAATGTGTTTCGCAATGTATTTTTCTGCTTCTCCACCAGAGAGATATTCTGGAATTGTCTCTAATACAAATGAATATTCTCGGCTATATTGATCCGACCAAGGTATACTTTGGTCGATCTGATAGTATATCGAGTAAACGCCATCATAGAAAGCAAAAGCCCCTTCCGCTGTTTCAACGTCATGTGTTATCATTCTCCACTCATATGTTAGAAACGTATGAACTGAGTCATATACATGATTTCCATAGATAATTCCTGGAGATTTTTCTGGTGATAACAAATACTCTATTGATCCTGTGCTTTCTAACACTCTATCACCAGTTGTGCATCTATATTTTTTTAGCGGTTTACCCGTAGTCTTGATCTCGTCAATAATAGCCTACAAATAGTTTTCAATTTCCAAGTTCTCGTCATACATGGATCGAAAAGTGACAATGTCAGTTTCCCCCAACAAAAAACTTCGAATCGTATTTTGAATATCCATACAAAAAATGCTCCTTGGCATCTATTAAGTGTTTATCTTTCGGATTTTGACTACGTATCAGTATATAGCAAGGCAATCTATGTCGGGGCCCCGGATAAAAGCAGCGGAAAACGCCGCCAGAGTATCCATATCTGCTATGATCTGATCGGGTTCATCCCGCTGAGTGAACTGATGGAACAGGAAATGGCATGAC
>JAFZTO010000156.1 GCA_017618795.1 Clostridia bacterium
CAGAAGAGTGAGACCCTTGTTGCCGAGATAGCCGTTGTTTTTCTCCGGGAAGGATGTGTCGTTCATAAAGTTGATGTTGATCCAGTCGTGGTCGCTGAACGAGGTTTTGAAGCCGAAGGACATTCCATCGTTGAAATTTCCCTTTATTACAGGGTGCTGGTTCGGATACACTTCGTATTCGCCGTCCGTGATGAGCGCGTAGGCGTCCTCCGATTTACACTTGCTGAAATCGAGCTCTTCCGCGAAAGCAAGGACTGCCAGGGAAACGCAGAGAAGAGCAGAAACAAGAATGATAAATGCTTTTTTCATTTCTTTTTCCTCATTTTAAAAGTTTTCTGAGCTTTGCCGAGGCCTCCTGTATCTGGGAGGCCGTCGACGAGGTTGAATACACACCGTAAGCTTCGTTTATCGCGGTCCGCAGTTCGTCTGCTTTTTCACCGCCGAAAGAGGGCAGGGCGTTTTCGGCAGTCTGAATCAGCGCAGCGAATTCCTTCAGGGCGGACATGGTGACGAGCGAGTTCTTTACCTCCTCGGTTACTGCCTTGAGATGTTTCCGGGCGTTTTCGCACTCATCGTCCGTCGAATCCGGATCCTGACTGACCGATACGGCGTTTTTTCCCGCTTCGGCGAGCCTGTCGAGAAGTTCCGGAGCATACGCTGACTGTCCCCTTGACCACAGCTCGCGCGAAAGACCGATCTGCAGAACGAGGTTTTCATAGGCCTGCGTTTTTTCGTGCGTTTCTGAAGGCGTGAGCGCGCCGTTCTTTGGGGCGCAGCCCGCAAGAGCGAGCGCCGCGAGCAGAAGCAATACGAGTATTTTCTTCATTTCAGTGTTTCTTTACAAGGACAACCGCCGCGGCTGCTGCCGCGACCGCTACAAGAGCTATGGCCGTGAAATCGGCTGTTTCCACCGCCGGGTCGGTCTGTTTCTCTGCCGATTTCACCTGATATGAGTCGGTATTTGCGTTGTAGCCGAACGCGACGTAGGCTTCGCTGCCGCCTCCGACGAGGTCAATCAGTTTTGCGTATTCATCCGCTGTAAAGCCGACGTTTGCGTAATCCTCAACCGCAAGAATTGTCTCGTTGCCGTCGAATTTTACCGAGAGTTTGCCGTTGGCTATTGCGACGTTGACGGTGTGCCATTCGTTGTTGTTGAACACGCCCTTGCCGTCGGGAAGATCGTGAAGAACGCGGTACTGCTGGTGGGTTGCGCTTGCCGAACCCCAGTCCTGGCCGGGCATCATCATAGTGATCTCAACGCCGTTGTCGTAACGGAATTTAAGACCGATCCCGTTGAGGCCGGATTCGTTATACTTGTCTTTGGCTACGATGGTGAACATGTCCCAGCCGCCGTTGGCTTTGAACTGGAATTCAAGTCCGTTGACTGTTGAGACGAGGGCTTTCGGGTTTGCCTCTGCGGCGAGGTTGAGTGTGTACACGCCGCCGTCAAGCGTGTATCCCTCTTCTGGCATGACCGAAAAGTCAAGAACGTAATCGGCCGCGAAGACCGATACGGAAAGTGTTGCCGCGATTATCACGGCGAGCAAAGCAAACAATGCTTTTTTCATGGTAAAATACCTCTTTCTTATTTTTTTACGCTTTCGCGTTTTTTACTTGTGAATACCGCCGTAAGCGCAGCCGCGAGCACAAGCAACGCGGTGCCGAGGCAGACGTATGGAAGCGGATCGAAGCTTTTTTCTCCGCTCTGCGGATTAATCTGCGACGCGGTAACGGATCCGTTTTCCTTTACGTATATTTTCCCCTGCGTTCCGACGACCGAAAATTCGGTGACAGGAACGCCGATCTCCGTCTGGATGGTCTGGGGATCGGAGATTTCAAGCGGGATGCGTATTCCGTCAATCGCAAGGTCGACTGTGCCGAAGTTGTTCTGCATGGAGAATGAATGCCATTCCCCGTCAGTAACATCATAGCAGATAAGCCCGTCGAACAGGGTCTCGCTGCTGCACGTAACGGACGTTCTTCCGCTGTTTTCAAGCGTGATTTTTATGCCGTCGCGTCCGTTTGCTGCCGAGAGGAAAGCAATTCCGCTGCCGACGTTTTCGGTTTTGAAATAAAACGAAATCGCTTCAGAGCCCGTGACGGCGTACGCCGCGCCCTTTGAAAGGTCGAGCGTATCGGTTCCGCGCTTTACCTGCCCGTCGTAGGCGGGAGACGATGAAAAGTCAAGCACTTCGAGAAATGTTGCGGAATAGGCCCTGAGAACGCGTCCGGTGCCATCGTTTGCTATGAATTCGCCGGCATCGGCTTTTTTTACCGTATCAGACGCCCAGTCGAAATAGATCAGATATGCCTCGGGATTGTCGCGGAAATCCGGCGCCGGCGTGTAGACGTCAATCATCGGTCCGCGTGAGCGCATATGTATTCTCTGCGCCATCGAAGCGGTTCTGCACATGCCTTCGCCGGAAAACGTAACGTCCGGCGTTTCCCAGTGTCCGTCGTTGGAACCGTCCCATTCGCCGTCAAGTTCCGGGAGCATTCCGGCCGGTATTCTGATCCAGCCGCTGACACGACCGCTGTCGGACGAGATGTTGCCATTCAGTGAGATCCGGCCCGCGGTTATGGTTATGTTTCCGCTGTCCGACGGGGTGAATGTTCCGCCGTAGGTTATCACGCGCACGCCCTCCGAACTCCAGTCCTGATCAGCAAAGAGGCCGTCCGCCTTCTCGGAATATGCGAGGACGTAATTGTCGCGCGCGGCGTTCTGGTATATTCTGCCGTCATTTCCGTACACGGCGTAGGTCGTATAGTCGGTACCGGAGGCAAGTTTTTCCACCGTGCGCGTTTCCGGGTTGTATTTGCAGATTATCGCCGAGTTGCCGTTGTCCCAGGCGTTGCCCTCTCCGGTGAGATAAACGTACCCGTCGCTCCCGATCGAGATGCCCCTGCCGCGCCAGACGTACATGTCTCCGCCGCTCACGACGGTTTCGACGGTTCCGTCCGGATTGATCTGATACAGCACGCCTGGCATTCCGGAACTTCCGGGACGGGGAGAATCGCTGAATCTTCCGAAATTGAGCGCGTACATGACGCCCTGTGAATCCAGGGCGATGCTCTGCAGATTTCCGAGCGAAGAGGCGACGGTCGATTTTTCACGGGTTTTTCTGTCGTATTTTATAATATCACCGTTTTCGCAAGCCACATATATATTGTTTTCTTTATCGGTTATGACGCAGTTGGGCCGTGTCAGATCGCGCATAATGGTTGTGGTTTCGCCTGTTTTGACGTCATGGATTCCGACGGAGCCCGTATTGGTGGTGAAAACAATGTTTCCGTCGTTGCCGATTGTTATCGCGTAGAGGGCAGAGCAGCGGATCCTGTATGTCTCTGTCTGCGAAAACAGGGAGATGCGCCCCGTGACGTCGGGCATTATTTTTGTCACAGAGTTGTTGTTGTATGAAGCGGAGTACACGTTTCCTTCGCTGTCCTTCGTGACACCGAAGGAATAACTTGCTTCGCTGCTCACTACGAAAAATCCGTACGGCATCCCGTCCCGGAAAGCCTGATCGTATTCCTCCGGAAGGGTATCGGACGCGACTATGGACGGGTCGACATTGGGGCCGAATCCCGGAAGTATTGCTGAAGCGTTAAGCACGGCTGTTCCTCCGACCGCCGCCGCGGCAAGCAGTGCCGCGACCCTGGCAATTGATTTTCTCATATTTTTCCGGTTATCCCAGACCCGCCAGGGTGTCAAGGTAATCGTCCATGCGCTCCTGCGCCATCTTCCCGTATTTTGACCAGGCAACGGCCATCGAGCCCACCTTGTTTTCGGTGAGATATTTGAAATTGTTGGCTATGGCCTCGTTTGCCCCGACGCTGCCTGTGAGCTGAACGTTGTAATATCCGAGATCGTAAACTCTGCCTCTGAATATTATGTCAAGCATTTCGTACGATTCATCGTCGCGCGTATCCCTTGATTTGACGGTAACTTCGTAATATTCGGGAATGACGTCCTGATGTCCCGCTATGCAGAGCGCCTCGAGGATCAGGCCTGTGCGGTTAACGTTTTTCGCGCTGAGCGGTATGCAGAAGAGGTGCATTCCCGCGTCGACGTTGGTGAGAAATTTTTCGCCCTCAAGGTATGTCGGCCATGGAATAATGCCGAACTCGTCGTCCATGCTTCGCATAAGCGGAACGTTTACGGTATTGATGTCGGTAAAGAGCGACCGCCCCTCTCGGAAACCGATAACAGCGTCGGTAGTCATGTAGTTGACAAGACTGTCCTGGAAATAGCAGCAGTCGCTGTATATCAGGTTTTTATACCATGTCCAGACAGACTCGGCTCTTTTAGTATAATAGGAAATGTATGGCGTGTCGTCGGCGTCCTTGTTGACGACGGTGTTGCCCGTCGCGTGGTAGGCCTGCACGTCGCCGATAAATCCCATGGTCATGTAGCCGAACTGATCGTCGGATACCGTCATTTTCCCGTCGCCGTTCAGATCTTTCTTTCCCTTGCGTATAAGCGTCTCGAAATCGTCGATGGTCCATGAGTTGTTTCTGACTGCCTGATACGGGTATTCGAGGCCGTTTTCGTCGAACAGATCCTTGTTGAACAGAAGGAGATTTGTCGCGCCGTAAGACCAGTATGAAATGTCGCCCGTCATATACATCAGCTTTTTGTTTATCGAGAGGGATTTTCTGCAGTTCTGATCCCACCATTCTCCGTCGAGGTTTATGGTCTGTATCAGATTCCAGTCGTAAAGATAGCCTCCTGCCGTGTAGAGGGCGCAGTAACGCGCGTGGGGAAGAATGAGGTCGTAGTCGTCGTCTCCGGCAAAAATCGAGTCGAGCTCGGTGAAGCCGTCGTCCTTTGCCGTGCATACAAGTTTTATGTTCAGGCGGTTTTCCACTCTTTTGTTGCGGTTATAGACAGCCGACTGCACCTTGTCGTCGGTCTGTTCCTCCTGGAACATATCGTTTATGCAGGTCTGAAGGTTTCTTATTAGCACGTTAAACCCGTATCCGTCAAACGTTTCGTGCGGAAGCGCTTCAAACGGGTCTCCCGTGTCTGAAGAAAACGTGTCCGTTACGTGCCGCGGATCTTTTCCGCCCGAGCAGCCGAGCGTGACGATGACTGCGATCAGCGCAAGAGTCACGGCGAGGAATTTTATTATCTTCATCTAGTATAGTCCCCTTTTTTCGTGTTTTCCGGCCTGTTCCGGGCCGGTTGAGGCGTTTTTCGGTTAACGATAATATGATAGCACTTTTTTTCAGGTTTGTAAATAACTATTTTCACAGACTTTATTGCAAAAAGCAAAATATATTGTAAAAAAACCATAAAAACTTTTTTCGGTGAGCCTGATGGCTTCATTTTGTGTGATTTACGTTTTTACGGGTTGTATTATTGCAATATACTTTTTAATTCAGGAGAGATTGTCTGCGCGTTTTTTTTGTTTGGAAGAGAATAATGCCTGAAACAGTTGCCAAAAGCAAAAAAGTATGGTATAATACTGAAAAAAGGTCTCATGACAAAACGTCAGACCACGGAGAAAAGATGAAAAAGAGATTAAGCATTGATACGGTCCCCGCATTCAAATCCTGCAGCTGGATTCAAAGAAGCGGCACGTTTACGTTCCGTCCGAGTGAGGAGAACGGCAGACTGGTTCTTCTCATGTGTTTCGGCGGACGGGCGGAAACGGATACATACGAGCCTCTCACAGAAGAAAAATATCTGATTGCCGACGATGAGCTCAGCATCGTTTTTGACGTTGATCCCGACGAAGATGAGAACGGCATTCTCGGCATTGGCTTCGATGGTGTTTTTTCAACCGAAAAATCCATCGAATCGCTTGCGGAGCACGGTATTTTCAACCGTAAGCCCATCGCCGCATATGTAAACAGACTGCGTGAGATCAAAGAAAAATCCGACGACGGACAGGCCGTATCGCTGCTTGAACAGGAGGCGCTGTTCTGCAATATTCTCAACAAGATCCGCAACAGCGTTTATCTTCCCAGAGACAAAAATCTGGCGATGGAAATTATGAACGAACTTGTCGCCGGCGTAAACGGTAAAACCAGCATATCCGGACTCGCCAGAAAATACAACTACTCGCGCAATTACGTCATCGAAGTGTTCAAGGCGGAATACGGCACGACACCGTACCAGCATCTTATGAATATGCGCGTTTCCGCCGCCATGGATCTTATGCGCACGACGGGCGACTCGCTCGGAACGATAGCGGAAAAATCAGGTTTCGGCGATCTGACCACATTCTTCCGCGCTTTTATGAAGGTCAACGGAGTGCCGCCGTCGGTCTGGAGGCGGGAGCAGATGAAAAAGAAAAAAACCAGCGTTACGCTTCCGGACGGTAAAACAGATAATGAAGAAAACGGGGTTGGCGAAAAATGAAAATCAGTCAGCATGTAATCATACCTTCAGGTAACATAACGGTCGAGGGAGAACTGCGCGAGAGGATAGAACGCAATTTCTTCCGCATGCAGGACGAGCCGTTCCGCGCCGGGAAAGCAGGTATCAACGAATGCCGTTCGCCGGGGTGGCCGGGAGACTGGGAGGGGAGAGCCCTGCTCGCAAGCGTGCTTGACGGTGAGTCGCTTAAGAAAAAATCTCCGACGATCGACGCACTTACCGGCTGGATATACAGCCTGATGAACGACGAGGGATACAGAAGCGAACCGGGCGACAAACTGAACCTGAACGACATAAACGAGCAGATGCATTCTGCCCAGAACTGGCTGATGAGGGCGTTTATGGAATACTACCGCGTGACGGGGAAAACCGAGTATCTCGAGACCGTGAAAACGATACTTGAAAAGTTGTATCTGCCGATAAAGCCGCACCTGAAAAACTATCCCCGTACTGCGGAGGACAGGAAAACGGCGTACGACAGCGCCGTTGTAGGCCATACCATAGGACGGTTCCGCGAGTGGCGGCTGTCGTCCGACGTCGGATGTCTATTCATGTGCTTCGACGCGCTCGGACAGGCGTACGGTCTTATAGAAGAGGAACCCCTCCACGGGCAGATCGGAGGGCTTATCGATGATATGCTCGGCGAATTCAGGCGAATGGATTACGTTGGCGCACGCCTTCAGACGCACGCCTCTCTCACGTGCATGCGCGGCATCATGCGCGTCTATAAAATCACGGGGCGCCCCGATCTTCTGGAGACCGTTAAGCATTTTTTCAGCGATTATATCAGATATGGAATGACGGCTACGTACGAAAACATCAATCTTTTTCTCGGCGCCGATCACACCGAGCCGTGCGGTATAATCGACTCGTATATGCTTGCTATGCAACTCTGGGAGGAGACCGATGACGTATACTATCTCGGAACGGCGCAGAGAATATGGTGGAACGGGGTGATGAGAACCCAGCGAAAAAATGGCGGATTCGGCTGCGACTGGACGGGCAGAGACGGCATCCTGAGGCCGCTTGATGCGTTCTATGAGGCGTACTGGTGCTGCTCGATGAGGGGTGCTGAGGGGCTAGGCTATCCAGTCCGCCACGCGCTTTACACCGACGAAAGAGGGTACGTCTTTACTCTACCGCATTTCTTCGATTTCACTGCGGAGTTAAACGGGGCGACGGTGAGATTCAGGACCGGATATCCCGTAAAGGGCGTCGTAAGCGCCGAGGTTCTGAAGGGTGGCGGCGGCTCTGTTCAGTTCAGATTTTATCTGCCGGATCACGCAAGAAACCCGGCTGTGCGCGAAAACGGCTGGTTCATCGATTCGAAAGCGGGAAACGGATTTACCGAATTTGACGCCGAGCTCGACGAGGGAAACGTATACGAATACACCTTCGACATTTCGCTTCATGAGGAGGATTGCGGTTATCTGTGGCATGGCGAAGACGAAATGACGGTCATGTACGGCGACCTTGTTCTGGGGACATCTTCCGAATTTGACGGTTCTCCGGATATTTCGCACTTCGTTCCGCTCGGAGAAGGCAGATTTATATGCGACGGGTGGACTTTCGGGCCGTTTTACAGGAGCAGCTTCGTCAGAGAAAAGGCCGATGACTTAAAAGTTTCGTACCGCGTGGTTTTCAAAAAGCAGCCAAAGAACGGATAAGTTTTGCCATTTTGTTAATTTACGGTGACGGAACTGCGAATTATTGCCATCGCACTTGACTTTTGAGGCGGACGGTGGTATAATATTATAAAATAGGAAAATGTGAATAAAGGAGATCTGATATGGAATTCTGGGATGATTTTTCAAAGGCGGTTGCAAACGCGGCCGACCAGACTGTCAAGGGGACGGAAAAGCTTACGACGATTGCCAAGCTGAAATACCGCATTTCGACGCTTAAAAACAAGGTTTCGGAGTACTGCAAAACGCTTGGCGAGCTGAAGTACGATGAGTACTGCGGTGAGCAGGTGTCCGAGAAGGATTATGCGGCAATCGCGGACGAGATCACACTCATAAACAAAAAGGTCGCGGTCCTTGAAAAGAGGATAGCCGATCTTTCCGACTACGTAAACTGCCCGCAATGCGGATACAGGGTGCGTCGCGGCGTGGGCATCTGCCCGTACTGCGAGTACGTGATCGACGCGGAAGCGGCCGCCGAGGCGCAGAGAAAAGCCGAGGAGGCAAAGGCTGAGGCTGAAAAGGCAGCAAA
>JAFZTO010000157.1 GCA_017618795.1 Clostridia bacterium
TGAGATACGGAATTTCCCGATATAAAGCGAATCGGTTCTAAGACCTTCAATAAACATCCTTCCGAAGCCGTACCATGCCAGATACCTTAGAGCTATCTGGCCGTTGAACTTTTTATGCTTGTATGTTGCGTTGATTATAAGAAATCCGAGAAGGTTCCAGAGAGATTCATACAGAAATGTCGGGTGAACGTAAACCGTCGTGTCCGAGTATTCTTCGCGAAGGCCCATTCTCCATGGCAGCTTTGTTTCGCCACCGTGTGCCTCGCCGTTAATGAAGTTGCCCCATCTTCCGAAAATCTGGGCAATCAAAACGCCGAGAGAAAAGCAGTCGGCAACCCTGAAAAAGTTTTTCTTCTTTATCGCGCACAGTACGACAAGAGATATGAATCCAAGTATCAGCCCTCCGTAGAAGCCGAGACCGCCCTCCCAGATGGCTATGCAGTTGTACAGCGTTTTGCCGAACGTGTCGGCCTTAAAGCTCTCGAAGCTTGTGGCCACATACCATATCCGCGCGCCGATTATCCCGCTGATAACACCGGCCATGCAGAAGTCTATAATATCGTCGTCGACAAGTTCCTCGTGCTTTCTGCCGCGGTATCTGACGTAAAAATAGGCGACTATTATTCCGATAACGATTATAATTCCGTACCACATTATCGGGCGTCCGAATACGGTAAAGGCCGAGTTCCTGACTCCGAACTCTTTTATCCCGAGACCCGGGAATGAAATGTAAGTGATTTTTTCCATAGCGTCTCCTTTTCAGCATATTATATTATACTACTTTTTCGCGGATTTGTCAATAAGCACGTCGCCTGTTCTCAAGCGCTGAATCCGGTAAACAACATACCGCCGCAAAAAACAGGACGCCTGTCAGAGGCGTCCCCGTTATATTGATTTACTATCTAATATACCTTATCGTTCCAATGAACGGCAGGTTCTTTGCGCGGCATTTATGCGCATATCTCATGCCGTAGAAAATATAGAAGATAGCGACAGCCCACAGCGCTATTAGTATAATGACGTAAAGAACGTCGAAAACTATTCCGACGACGGGAATCAGCGCAAGCAGCCAGCATATGCCCTTGAAGATAAGCCCGGCGATCAGACACAGTAATTCAACGGTCAGGGTTACTGCCCCCTGGTTTGCCCAGAATTTTCCGTACTGCGAGTCGGGACAGGACACAAGAGGTATGAAAAAGAGAATGCCGGTCGCGGCGCACATGCACTGGTTGCGGTAGGCGCGTCGCTCGTCCGCCGGATAAAGTTTCGTATATTCCTTGCCGTCAAATTTCAGCTTTGAACTCAATTCTGTCTCCTTTTTGCCCTTCGGGCTTTTAAACATTCTAATTATTATACCACAATTTCGGCGTTTTGTCAAGTACCTGCCTTCCGCAGGTCATTCAGGTGGAAGAAAAGGTGCCGAAAAAGCCGTTTTTTTATGCCTTAGTGGAAAAAAAGCCCCGCTTCTGCAGGGCTTAATGATCATTTCCAGAGGGATGCGGGATAAAGTCCCGTATCCGTGAGACTGCGGATCTTTTCTACGACCTGCGCCTTGTCCTCGCGGTAAGTCATTCCGAACCACACGGCGGAGGTCTGGAGCGCGCGGACCGAATGCTTGCCGCTTTCCACCTGTTCGCCTATGAAGGTCGGTATCGTGAACTCGTCCCTGCGGATGTCGGCGGTTTTCATAAAGTTGACAAGCCCGTCCTCAAGTTCGCCGAAAACGTCGGGCTTAAGTCCCCACAGGTTCATTGACACTGGAGTGTCGACCGGAAGCCCGCAGTTTCTGTCGAGATTATGAGTTTCAGTAATTTTTTTCAGATAACCGTCCTCCACGGTGCATACCCCGCGCGAAACGCCGCCGTTTTCCGACAGAGTGTTGAACAGCATGTAGGTCACCATGGAATAATCCGGCTCGACGAGCCCCTGTCTTATAAGCCTGAAAGCATCGGCACCGTAAAAATCGTCCGCGTTAAGGATCGCAAACGGGCTGTCGATCACGTTCCTTGTCAGAAGTACGGCCTCTCCGGTTCCGAGCGGTTTTTTGCGGTATGGCGGAACGGTCTGGTAAACGTATTCGGTTTCAACGAATTTTGATATTCTGTCTCCCGCGATCTCTTTGAAATCCTTTTCTATTTCGTGCTTTATGATAAAGACCACCTTGTCAAAGCCCGCGCGAAGCGCGTCGTACACGGAGTAGTCCAGAAGCACCTCCCCGTCGACCCCTACGGGCTCCAGCTGTTTTATTCCTCCGAAGCGGCTGCCCATTCCCGCCGCCATAACCACAAGCGTTGCGTTTGCCATTTTGTTATCCTTTCAAATCTTCATTGCTTCAATATAATATCTTTTCTCACGGGCTGTACCCATGGAAAATGCCTTTTTGGGGAGAATCCCGTTCTTTTCAATGTACGGGAAAAGCTCGTCCCTGCTTATCCCGTCGAAAGAGAAGCACACGTTGCCGGGTTCGCGGGATAAATCCGCGAGATCTTCAAGTCCGTGGATGTAGTCGACCGAAATGTCCGGCATATACCGCCTGCACATTCCGATAAAAACGTCGACCGCAGAAACGGGAAGACCGTCGGTATAAAAGCATGACTCTGTTTCGCCTGAGAAAACTCTTATTTTGTTCTTCCCTCCTGCCGGCATTTGCGCGGCAAGCGACATGACGGCGTCCGGGGCGGCGTTCTTTATAACACGGTAAATCGGCTCGAAGACGATCGCTCCGTCGTAGACCGAAACCGCCTCGCACAGCGCGTACCGGCTCCCAGAGGCCTTGGCCGCCGCAAGCGAATGATTCCCGTCGCCAACGGCGAACATCGCGCTGCCTTCTGCTCCGTTCAATTCTGAGTAAAATGCCTTTTTTTCATCATCGGTCATCAAAGTGCCCCTGACGTGTCCGCCCCCCTGCATAAGTTCCAGATCGTAAATAACCGTTCCGCGCGAGCACGCCGGAACAGCGGTCGCCGAATTTATGAATAGCAAGGCGTGCGGCAACTCAAGCGCAGCGCCGTCGCGAATCCTTATCCTCGGCGGAAGGCGTTCCGGCACCGTGGCCTCGGTGGCCCGCAGCATTCCGTCGGGATATTCATTAAGATCGGCCTTGCCTACTATTCCGCGCCTTACCCTGCCCGAAGGCAGAGAACGCTCCACAAGAACAAGGGCGTCCCTGTACTCCGTGAACAGCCCGCCGCGCAGGTATTCGCCCATTTTGTCATGTATAAGACCGATCCTGTCCTGCTCGCCGAGATAAATCTCCGGAAGCACCAGTCGCAAAGATGACGGACTGTCGCCTACGATGCGCTCCGTTTCTTCCCAGTATTCGGGTGATGACGTGAACTGGTCGCAGGCTATCACCGGCCATTTCCCGTCTATTTTCTTCGGAATCAGTATGTCCGCTGGATTAAAAACGCTCATACATTCTCTTCGTTAACGATAAACATTATATTCTGTTTTCTGAAATTGTCAGAAAATCAGTTATTCACAAAAAACGTATCTGCCGGCGACAGAATATAAAAAATAAAACGTCGGATTGCTGTGTAAATGCGATTTTATAACTACATTAAAAAAAGCAGGGCATCGGGTCTGTAAGCCGGGTTTTGTGGACTGCACTCATCTGTCTCGATTTACGGTCACCCGCAAACTCAAGCCGCCTCAAAGCTTCTGCCGAGCAGACATCGATTTCTCGCGCTTTCGGGGCGTTGCATCGGATAGGGTTTACATTTGCATTTTCGTTACCGTAATGCCGGTGAGCTCTTGCCTCGCCTTTCCATCCTTACCGTTTCCACGGCGGTTTATTTCTGTTGCACTTTCCCGGAGGTCACCCTCGGCGGACGTTATCCGTTATCCCGCTCTGCGATGCCCGGACTTTCCTCATATCAATACCTTACGGCCGCACAAAACGTGCGGAGAAAACTCTGATGATACGCGAGCGCACAACCCGGTGCCCAGCATATAATATTATATCATTTTTTCATCGTATTTTCAAGTAGCACGGTGTAAAAAGCGCAGGATCAACAATGCCCTCCGCCTTTTTGTCATCTGTAAAGCGTAAATTCAAGCAGCGTGCGGCCTTTCTGCGTTTTTGCGGCCGCTGACATAATCTCCGCCCTGCCGTGCCTTCTGAACGATATGCGCCGCCCTTCTGATATTTTTCCGTCAGGTTTCAGTGCAACCCTCCCGTCGACAAAGACCTCGCCGCCGGTAATCGCCTCCTGCGCCCTGTCGCGCGAAATGTTAAAACATGCCGACAGTACCGCATCAAGCCGCATCGATGAAACGCTTCTTTTCATCGGCGTCCCGTCGTTACACGGCACAATTTCAGTGCACGGAATCTCTTCGAGCCGGACGCTGTATCTGCCGACGCGCGTAAGATTCTCAATTATGTGAGGTATTATCTTTGTTTTCGCGACAAAATAAGAGCAGTTGCCGCAACAGACGATATCTCCTGTAACCTCCCGCCTGATTCCGATGTTCATGAGCGCACCGAGCACGTCGCGGTGGCCTGTTTTTCCGTCGATATCATATGCGGACAGGGATATCTTTACCCCGCTTATTCCTGCGATTGCGGGATCGCTGACCACCTCCTCCTTTGAAATATAATCGGGGAGGAAAATCGCGCAGGTCCGCTCGGCGTCTCCGAAGCCGCCGAAGAAAAACGCATTTATACGCTGCCTTTCCGCCTCTGCCCTCTCTTCAGGAGTAAGAAAATCGCTGCTCTGGATCACGTTCTTTGCTCTGCATTTTTCCTGCAGATCCAGCAGATGAGAAATCAGCATGCCGTCGGGCGCGTTTTTTTCCGATCCCATTGAGTTATGCCTTTGTCTCGCAGTATATGCAGCGATATTCTCCCGATTTTCTGTCAGTTAGCCTGAAAATATGGGGCAGCTCCTGCTCGCACGAGGTGATGCAGCGCGGATTTTTGCACTTTATCACGTTGACGAGCTTTTCAGGAAAATCGAGAGAAAGCTTTTCGCTTACCTGGCCGTTGCGTATAATGTTTACTGTCGCGCCCGGATCGACGTATCCGATTAGATCGAGGTTCACGGATGTCACGGAGTCGATCTTTATGATATCCTTTCTGCCCATTTTCGCGCTTGTTACGTTGCGGATGATCGCTACCGTGAGCTCAGTATCGTCAAGCCCGAGAAGCCGGCAGAGCCTCATTCCGCTTCCGGCCTTTATGTGGTCGATAACGACCCCGTTCCTTATCGAATCAATATTCATATTTTCACAGCCCTTTCAAGCAGCATAAGAATGAGAGCCATACGGATATATTTTCCGTTGAGCGCCTGCCTGAAATAGCAGGCTCTCGGATCGCTGTCGACCGCGACGCTTATTTCGTTTACGCGCGGAAGAGGATGCATTATGCAGAGATCGTGCCTTGCGTTCCGGAGTTTGTCCGGCGTAAGAATATACGTGTCCTTCAGCCTGAGGTAGTCCTCCTCGTTGAAAAAGCGCTCCTTCTGTATCCGCGTCATGTACAGAATGTCAAGTTCCGGAAGTGCGTCGCTCATGTCAGTCGTCTGCTCGTACGGAATGCCTTTTTTCTTCAGCGTTTCATTCTTGACGTAGCTCGGCACCTTCAGTTCCTCCGGAGAAATAAGTACGAATTTCATTCCGTCATATCTAGACAGCGCGTTTATAAGAGAATGGACCGTCCTTCCGAATTTCAGATCGCCGCATACTCCGACGGTGAGTCCTGAAAAGCCTCCCTTTTCCCTTTTTATCGTCAGCAGATCGGCAAGTGTCTGAGTCGGATGGCAGTGGCCTCCGTCGCCCGCATTTATTACCGGAACCGTCGCGTTCTGAGCTGCCACGTATGCAGCGCCCTCCTTCGGGTGGCGTATGGCAATTATATCTGCGTAGCAGGAAACAACCTTGGCTGTATCGGCGACAGATTCGCCCTTTGCGGCGGAGGACGTCCCGCCGCCCGCAACCGAAAGAACGTTGCCTCCCAGCTCGTACATGGCCGCCTCAAAACTCAGACGCGTCCTCGTCGACGGCTCGAAAAACAGCGTTGCAAGCTTTTTCCTGCGACAGGCGTCGGCATAGTCCCCGGGATTTCCTATACTGTCCTCTGAGGTTTTTATAAGACTGTCTATCTCTTCTACGGACAGATCGAGAATGTCAATCAGGCTTTTCATTTTCTGATCCAGCTTTCGTCCGAAGGGTTGTCGCGGAAGGCAAGCAGTTTCTTTACAGCCTCAGGCTTTATGTAACCGAGCCGTGATGCCGTTTCTGCGACTGTGTCAAAATCCGTCAGCGACATGTTTTTAACATTTGCCTCCGCCAGTCGCTCGGTCCCGCGTTTCATTCCGTAAGTAAAAATTGAGACGATGCCGAGCACGTCGGCGCCCGCTTCCCTGAGGGCTTTCACGACGTCGAGAACGCTTCCTCCCGTGGAAATAAGGTCCTCTACAACCACCGTTTTCTCACCTTTTTCAATTTTCCCCTCTATTCTGTTGCGTCTGCCGTGATCCTTGTCGCTTCCGCGCACATAGCCCGCAGGAAGTCCCAAAATGTGCGCGCAGATCGCCGCATGGGCGATGCCGGCGGTGGAGGTGCCCATAAGCGCCTGCGCGTCGGGATAAAATGTTTTTATAAGTCCGACCAGCCCGTTTTCAACGTCATTCCTGATTTCCGGATAGGCGAGCGTCAGCCTGTTGTCACAGTAAACGGGGCTCTTTATCCCGCTTGCCCATACAAACGGCTCATCCGGCCGGAAAAATACCGCGCCGATTTTCAGCAGATCCTCCGCAATTTTTTTCTTCATATCATTTCCCTTTCAGTCTTTGAATTCCCTTACAAATCTCAAGTATTCCGCAACCGGATCGGCAGCGCGGGTTATCGGCCTGCCTACCACAATGTAATCGGAGCCGCGTTTTTTTGCCTCCGCGGGCGTGACGACACGTTTCTGATCGCCTCTGTCCCCGTCATGGAAACGAACTCCGGGCGTTACCGTGACAAAGTCACTCCCGCATCTGCCGTGCACGGCTTCCGCCTCCAGTGCCGAGCATACCACTCCGTCAAGACCGGCCTGCTTTGCTCGCTCCGCGTAATGAAGAACAACCTCTTCCATCGGACGGCTTATCAGCAGATCGTTCTTCAGCGCGTACCCGTCCGTCGACGTGAGCTGCGTCACGGCTATGACAACCGGTCGCAAGTCGCCTGCCTGAACCCGAGACAATCCATCGAGCGCCGCCTCCATCATCCTGACCGTTCCGGACGCGTGAACGTTGCACATATCGACGCCGAGACGGGAAAGAACAGCCATCGTCCTTTTCACCGTATTGGGAATGTCGTGCAGCTTAAGATCAAGAAAAATTCTATGTCCTCTTTTTTTTATTTCCTCAACTGCCGACGGTCCCTCGGCATAGAAAAGCTCCATACCGATCTTAACAAAAGGCTTTACACCTTCAAAGCGGTCTAAAAAATCAAACGTATCCCTGCGATTTTCAAAATCGCAGGCTACAATTACGTCCCTGCCCATTTAAGCGATCCCCACTATATCTTCTAGATTCTCGATTCCATACTTTTCCATTGCCGCCGGCAGATTTTTTACTATATCCCGGCATACATACGGGTTTACAAGGTTGGCAGCGCCAACCTCCACGGCACTGGCGCCTGCCAGCATCATTTCGATAACGCCGTCTGCATCTGACACTCCGCCCATTCCGATCACGGGGATTCTGACGGCGTGAGCAACCTGATAAACCATACGCAGCGCCACCGGAAACACGGCAGGACCAGAAAGCCCGCCGAAGGTGTTCGCAAGCACCGGCTTTTTCCTTTGCAGATCTATCCTCATGCCGATCAGCGTGTTTATCAGGCTGATCCCGTCTGCCCCGGCGTCTTCGCACGCCCGGGCAATTTCCGTTATATCGGTCACGTTGGGCGAAAGTTTCATGATGACCGGCTTGCCTGTGACCTTTTTCACGGCCGCCGTAACCGCCGCCGCCTGTTTAGCGGATGTGCCGAAGGACATGCCGCCTCCGCGGACATTCGGACAGGATATGTTGACCTCAAGCCAACCTATCTGCTCAACTCCGTCAAGCCGTTCGCATACGGCTGCATATTCCTCGAGCGAAAAACCGCTGACGTTTGCCATGACAGGCTTTGCAAAAACCTTTTTAAGCTCAGGAAGCTCGTGCATGACAACAGCGTCGACGCCCGGATTCTGCAATCCGACGGAGTTCAGCATACCGCAATTGCACTCGGCAATTCTCGGCGTTTCGTTGCCGAATCTAGGCTCTAGCGTCGTGCCCTTGAAGGAAAAAGTGCCGAGAATATTTATATCGTACAGCTCTGCAAACTCGCGCCCGTAGCCGAATGCCCCGGAAGCGGGGATAACCGGGTTGTCTATCGTTATCCCGCACAGACTTATTTTTGTCACCAAAGAATTTCCTCCTTTTTAAGAACGGGGCCGTCTTTGCAGATGCGTTTGTATCCCGTCACCGTCCGGCATGAGCATCCCATGCACGCTCCGAAACCGCATCCCATTCTCTCCTCAAAGCTGAACTGACCGGACGTAAAAGTATTCCTGTACACCGCCTTCAACATCGGCTCCGGACCGCAGGCGTAAAAGTGCGTGTAAAATTCCGGCAGAGCATCGGTCACAAAGCCTTTGACGCCATATGATCCGTCTGCCGTCGTTATCCTTGTTTCAACTCCGAGACTTCTGAATTCGTCCCCGTAAAACACGTCCTTTGCGCTGTTGAAACCGAGAACCGCCGTAACACTGTTTCCGTCTTCGACAAGCCTTTTTGCAAGCCAGTACAGCGGCGGAACTCCGACTCCTCCTCCGATAAGCAGAGGCTTTATGCCGGACACGGAGAGATCGTATCCGTTGCCTAGCCCGGAAAGAACGTCGACGGTCTGACCGGCGGTCATCTCCGAGAGCTGAAAAGTTCCTTTTCCAATCGCTTTGTATATAAGCGTAAGGCAGTCGCCGGAAATGTCGCATACGGATATGGGACGGCGCAGATACAGCCCGTCAATTTTCAGATTAACGAACTGTCCGGGAATTTTGATTTCCGTCACGTCGCCACGGAGCTTTATTTCGTAAACCGCATCGGCAATTCTGCGATTTGACGTTATTTCATACAATGCCTGTTTCATGAATCTATTGTGGATATTGTCAACGTAATTTCCTCAAGTACGTCTAGCAGGACGCGCACGGTATCGAGCGAGGTGAAAAGCGTCACATTGTTTTCCGTCGCGCATTTGCGTATAAGTTCTCCGTCGTCGAAATGCACTCCGGACAGCACCGCGCGCGTATTGACGACGTATTTTATACTGCCGCTCCGTATTCCGTTCAGAATATCGTCGCTGCCCTCGGATATTTTCCCGACAATGTGAGTGCGGATGCCGTGCCCCTTGAGAAATTCGGCCGTTCCTACTGTCGCCTGGATGTTGAAGCCGAGGTTGTAGAATCTGCGCACTAACGGAAGAGCCTCCTCCTTGTCCTCGTCCGCTAGAGTAACCAGAACGACGCCGTAGTTGCGTATCTTCATCCCGGAGGCCTGAAGCGCCTTGTACATCGCCCTCGGCAGAGTTTTGTCGTAGCCAATTGCCTCGCCGGTTGATTTCATTTCCGGTGACAGGTAGGCGTCAAGCCCCTTTATCTTATTGAACGAAAATACGGGGACTTTTACGTAATACCGCTTTTTCTCATCGGGATATATACCGAAAATGCCCTGCTCCTTCAGAGATTTTCCGAGTATGACCTCGGTCGCTATATCGGCGAGATTGTACCCCGTGGCCTTTGACAGGAACGGGACCGTACGCGATGATCTGGGATTGACCTCGATTATGTACACTTTATCGTTTTCATCGACTATGAATTGGATGTTGTAAATACCGACAATTCCGATGCCGAGCCCGAGTTTCTTCGCGTATGTGAGAACCGTTCCCTTCACCGCGTCGGAAATCGAATACGGCGGATACACGGATATGGAGTCGCCAGAATGGACTCCGGTCCTCTCTACAAGCTCCATGATTCCGGGAACGAAAACATCGTGCCCGTCGCAGACAGCGTCGACCTCAACCTCCTTGCCGAGAATATACTTGTCTACGAGCACCGGCTTCTTTGCGTCGATCTCAACGGCGGATTTCAGATAATGTCTGAGTTCCCTTTCGTTCCCGACAATCTGCATTGCGCGGCCTCCGAGCACGAAAGACGGACGCACAAGCACCGGGTATCCTATCTCCGCAGCCGTGGCAACGCCGTCCTCGATTTTCGTCACCGCCCTGCCCTTAGGCTGGGGAATATCCAGCTTTTCAAGCAGATGCTCAAAGCTGTCGCGGTCCTCCGCCCTTTCTATCGCGGCGCAGTCGGTACCTATTATCTTAACGCCTCGCTCGTTCAGCGGAGCGGCAAGATTTATCGCCGTCTGGCCGCCGAGCGTGACTATAATTCCCTCCGGCCGCTCGAAGTCGATTATGTTCATCACGTCCTCAGGAGTAAGGGGCTCGAAGTACAGCTTGTCGGACGTAGTGTAGTCTGTGGAAACCGTTTCGGGATTGTTGTTGATTATTATTGCCTCGTAACCAGCCCTGCGTATAGTCTGTACGGCGTGGACCGTCGAGTAGTCAAATTCTATGCCCTGTCCTATCCTTATCGGACCGGCGCCGAGCACGACTATCTTCTTCTTGTCAGTCAGGCGGCTGTCGTTATCCCCGGAGTACGTCGAGTACAGATACGGTATGTACACCCCAGTATGAAGGGTGTCGACCATGCGGAAGGACGGTATGATCCCGTGGCCCTTTCTGAAGGCCGTGACCGCCTGCTCGGATGTTTCCCAAAGCTTGGCGACGTATTTGTCGCAGAAGCCCATCTTCTTGGCATCCGCCAGCACGGCAGCGTCGAAGCGGTGCCCGGCAAGCAGTTTTTCCATACCGATGATTCGCATGAAGCTGTTCAGGAACAGCGGGGCTATCTTCGTCATTTCATAAACTTCTTCAACAGTCCCGCCGAGCCAGAAGTATTCGAATATCGCGTAGATGGTGTCGTCGTGGAAGGCGCGGATGTATTCGCTCAACTTTTCTCTGCTCCACCCGTCGAATTTCTGCATCGTGAAGTGGCAGATGCCTATTTCAAGCGATCTTACAGACTTGAGCATACACTCCTCAAGATTTGAGCCTATCCCCATGACCTCGCCCGTCGCCTTCATCTGCGTTCCAAGCTCGTTTGAAGCGGAGGAAAATTTGTCGAACGGAAAACGAGGAAATTTAGCTACAACGTAATCGAGCACAGGCTCCCTGTCCGCCGTTCCTCCGGCGACGGAAATCTCGTCGAGAGTCATACCGACCGCTATTTTCGCCGTCACGCGGGCAATGGGATAACCGCTCGCCTTTGAAGCGAGCGCCGACGAACGCGAAACCCTCGGGTTCACCTCTATCAGATAGTATTCCGACGATTCGGGATTGAGCGCGAACTGAACGTTGCATCCGCCCTCTATTTTAAGTTCGCGAATAATCTTTATTGCGCTGTCGTTCAGCATCTTAAGATCATGATCGTTAAGCGTCATTATCGGAGCGACGACGATGGAGTCTCCGGTGTGCACCCCGACCGGGTCGACGTTCTCCATGCCGCATATTGTTATCGCCCTGTCGGTGGCGTCGCGCATGACCTCGAACTCTATTTCCTTGTATCCGCGCACGCTTTTTTCGACCAGCACCTGATGAACCGGCGAGAGCGCAAAACCGTTTGAAGCTATATCGATGAGTTCTTTTTCGTTATACGCAAAGCCGCCGCCCGTGCCGCCGAGGGTAAAGGCCGGGCGAAGGACAACGGGATAACCTATTCTTTCTGCGGCGTGCTTAGCCTCCTCGACGGAGTAGGTAATCTCCGAAGGAATGACGGGCTCGCCTATGCTCTGACACATTTCCTTGAACAGTTCCCTGTCCTCGGCACGCTCGATGCTCTCCGAGCGTGTGCCGAGCAGCTCTGTTCCGCACTCCTCGAGCACGCCCTTCTTTTCGAGCTGCATCGCAAGGTTCAGACCCGTCTGTCCGCCTATGCCGGGGACTATGGCGTCGGGACGTTCAAACCGGAGTATTTTTGCGATATATTCGAGGGTGAGCGGCTCCATGTAAACCTTGTCCGCAATGGAAGTGTCCGTCATAATGGTGGCCGGATTTGAGTTGCACAGAACGACCTCGTATCCCTCCTCCTTAAGTGCGATGCAAGCCTGCGTTCCGGCGTAATCGAATTCCGCTGCCTGTCCTATAACTATCGGACCGCTGCCTATTATCAGTATTTTTTTAAGATCGGTTCTCTTTGCCATAGCTGTTCTCCCTGCATGTTTTATTTATGTAAACGGCTCTTCCGCGGCAGAACGTCGCGTAGTTTACTCCGTACATTTCCATTCCTTCAAACGGTGTTGCCTTTCCAGCCGAAAGGAACGCGGCGGGATCCACCGTGAAGCGTTCCTCGAGATTCCATATGCTGAAGCCGTCCGGCTTTATGCCGAAACGCCTGCGCGGATTAAGACACATCATCTCCGTGAGCCTGTCGGCCGAAATTATTTTCTCCCTTACGAAAAATGTGTAGAGCGACGGGAACGCCGTCTCAAGCCCCACGACCCCGAACGGCGAGCCTTTCAGACCTCTGCTCTTCTCGTCTGCGGTGTGAGGAGCGTGGTCTGTCGCTATCATATCTACCGTACCGTCCAGCAATCCCCCGACAAGGGCCTCTCTGTCCGATGCCGATCGCAGCGGCGGGTTCATTTTGAAACGGCCGTCCTCTTTCAGACATGCGTCATCAAGAATCAGATAATGCGGCGCCGTTTCACACGTAACGTCAACTCCTCTGTTTTTTGCCCGTCTGATCAGCCGCACGCTCTCGGCGGTTGAAATGTGGCATACATGGTATGCGCAACCGGTTTTCTCGGCAAGATAAAGGTCGCGCTCGACCTGCGACCACTCGCTTTCGGATGATATGCCCGCGTGGCCGTGTTCCCTCGCATAATCTCCGTCGTGTATATATCCTCCGTTGAGTTTTGAGTTGTCCTCGCAGTGAGCGGCTATAATCTTTCCGCAGGCCTTCGCGCGCAGCATTGCGCGCTCCATCATTTTTTCGTTCTGCACTCCGTGTCCGTCGTCGGAAAACGCAATTGCACACGCCATCCGCTCCATGGGCACAATCTCCGCTCCCTTTTTCCCAACGGTTATTGAGCCGTACGGATAGACGCCGATCACAGCGTCGCGGTCTATTATTTCCTGCTCCGCTCCGAGGTGCTCGGGAGAATCGGGACACGGATCAAGGTTCGGCATGGCGCATACGGAGGTATATCCCCCTCGCGCGGCGGCAAGGCTGCCCGTTTTTATAGTTTCCTTATATGAAAAACCCGGTTCGCGAAAATGCACGTGCACGTCGCA